>NZ_JAOQKH010000050.1:0-342 GCF_025567485.1 Porcipelethomonas ammoniilytica
TCAACGCTATTGACAATTATTGGTATAAATGATATATTATATATACAGTACTGTAAATATTATGAAATAAGAGGTTTACAAAATGAAAGTATCTTTAAAGAAAATTATAACATCATTGTTTGCGTGTATACTTTTTACTGTATCTATGATAAGCAGTATTACGGTAAGTGCAGCATGTCAGCCAAAGCTTTATCTTTTGGCAAATAATATGCGGACTTATACAGCTAAGCCGGGAGAAACTGTAACAATTACTTATAATGTTGACGCTCCAGATCATACTTGGTGTGCTACAGGAGTTCATATCAATTATGATAAGAGACTTACAACAAAACTTGATAATCG
>NZ_JAOQKH010000050.1:562-3606 GCF_025567485.1 Porcipelethomonas ammoniilytica
AAAAAAAGATATTATTAACTCCATTTCAGGTTCACCTCCTCCCTGTTAAGGCAGGAGAAAGGCAGCAAATTCATTATACCACACACATCGAATAAAGTCAAAAAAAGGAAGTCTTACTACGTAATGACTTCCTTTTTTGTAATTCGCCAATGGCGAATTGATCAAATCTCCAAATCATAACTTTGGCTGTTTTTCTTTTGTGTGGAATTATGAGAGTTAAGTTTCTGCCTGTCAGCTTCGGTTTCCAGTTCAAAGGACTTAACATTGTCCTTACCCAGAAGATTTTCCTTGTTGTCAAGATTAAGCTGTCTGTCCAGTTCAGACTGCCTTGCAAGTTTTGTTTTCAGTTCCTGTTCTTTTAAAAACGGCTTTGCAAGTTCAGCCTTAGAGTTCTCAAGCTGAGTATTAAGAGCTTCAATTTCAGACTTGTATTCGTCGATCTTTTCGGGAATGTGATTTATTGCATTGTCAATTCTGGTAAGATTTCCTGTATCACTGCTGCTAAGAGTGATTCTGTAGCTGCCCTTACCCTTAATATCCATTTTTATGTCGTTTGACAGTGCGTCAAAGAAAACATCAAGCCTAAATCCTCTGTACTGTCCGATCTCAGTTCTTGCATTTGGGTTTCCGGTAAGCGCTTTTGCAGCAGCTTCTATCAGAGCAGTTCCGGCTTCTTTTTTGTCTGCATAAACATGATCGTTTATTGTCATTCCGGAGAATATAATATTTCCTTCACCGTCACGCTTCAGAGGGTTTTGCTCGGTAATTTTTGAATCAGCCAGAACGGCATTTAAATTTTCTTTTGCTTTTGCAATACTTTCGGGAATATGCTTTAAAACATTGTCCTCAAGCTTGTAACGCTGATTCAGATATGCCGATTTTAAAGTCTGAAGCTTGTGAACTTCTATATCAATTTCCATTTTTTCACGGATAAGCGGATTACCTGCACAAAGTGCTTTGACCTCTGCAAATTCCATTTCCGACTGTGAAACATCCTCGCAGACTCTCACAGGATTTTTGCTTGTCATGATCTGAGAAATAAAGCCTTGCTTAGTTTCAAGGGTTTGGAAACGATATGCGTCAAAGGTATCCTCCGTAACATAACGGTAGAGGTGTACCTTCGGATTTTCGTTGCCCTGTCTGACCGTTCTTCCTGCCCTCTGCTCCAAATCTGACGGACGGTCGAGTAGGTCAGCGGTATTACTACCGCCTTCCCCTCTAAGAACCGTACATGAGAGTTTCCCCTCATACGGCTCAAGCAATTCAAAGCATCTACCAATATAGATGCCGGCTAGTCAACTAACGATTTTGTTTATAGCATTTGTCATGTACGAGATAGCGGACAATCTGTCCATTTTCTTTTTTGTTCCCGTACATTCCACTGTGTTTCGGCAGTGATTGGCTGACCGCATAGCGGACACTTCCTTTCCTGCTTATTCCACATATAAAGCAAAGATTTCCTTCCTTTCAGAGACAACAGCATTTTGTATGTCATTCTCTCCTCAAAATACTCCTTCCACTCTGCATCAAACGGGTTTGCTTCACCCTTGATTTTCTTATGCCGCAGGATTTTAGTCTCAAAGGCAAGTTTCAATGGAAAAATATCTTTTCTTCCATTCTTTTCTGATTCCACAAGGAATCTCCACCGTCTTGTTTTGTAGAAATGAAAGTATTTGTTTGCAATCCAGCGTTTTCCCTTTTTCGGATGCCGCCTTTTCGCCCACTGCCATAATTTGCGGAATATCTGGTCGTCCACTCTCTGGAACGTCTTTGATGACGCTCCGCATCTGTAATAATTCGCCCAGCCTGTAATCTTTGGATTTAAGAGCCTTATCAATGTTTCCTGCCTACAGGACTTATTGCTGTCAATCGTATAACGGATTCCGTCTAAAAACTTCTTCACACATTTCTTTGACGGCTGTGTCAGCAGAACGCCTTTAAACTTTCTGATGTTAAAGCCAAGAAAATCAAAACCGTCGCCAATGTGTGTGATAACCGTTTTTTCTTCTGACAACTCCAAACCTCTTTCAGCAAGAAATTCTACCAACATAGGTTTAATTTCTCTTTCCAAAACTTCCTTTTCTGCACTTGTGATAATAAAATCATCCGCATAGCGTACAAGGTTCACCATAGGCGAATACTGTTTCCCACCTTTGGAATATCGCCTGTACTTTCGTGCGAGAATTGGCTGGATACCGTCTAATGTCATGTTTGCAAGTGTTGGTGAGATAATTCCACCCTGCATCGTGCCTTCTTCAGTTCTATATAATTCCCCTTTGAAGATAACTCCGCATTTCAACCATTTCTTCAATACCCTTTTGTCAGTCGGGATATTTGCAAGCAGCCATTCGTGGCTGATATGGTCGAAGCACCCTTTAATATCGCCCTCTAAAATCCATTGCGGCGAATATCCATGTGACAGGACTGTGTGGCATTGCTGGATGGCATCCTGACAGCACCTTTCTTTTCTAAACCCATAAGAATGAGGGTCTGCCGTCATTTCTGCCAATGGCTCAAGAGCCAGCAGATACAATGCCTGCATTGCTCTGTCTTTCATTGTTGGTATTCCTAACGGACGTAACTTTCCATTCGCTTTCTTAATAAATACTCTGCGCAATGGCTGTGGTTTGTAACCGTTCCTTTTTAAGTCCAGAACGGCTTCATACTTTGCTTTGTCGGTAGACCATAAAACTCCGTCTACTCCCGGTGTTTTCTTACCTTCGTTAGTTGTCACTCTTTTTACAGCGATAGCTTTTGCCGCAAAAGAATGTGTCAGCGTCCACTGCAAAGACTGCACTTTGCCGTGTCTGCCTTCTTTCCTAGCCTTTACAATACGTTCCTGTAGCTTTTTAACCTGTGCTTCGCATTTCTTCCAGTCAATGGATTTCCATGCAAAACCATGGTCAGCAGCCGCACACGTTGTTTGATTAACGTTCATTTGCTTTGCTCCTTTCAAAAGTTCTATAAGCTTCTTGTAAAGAATTACCTAACGTAGAAGTCTGCACCCTTTCGGGTCAGGGCAAATCTTGAACCCCTATCCACTC
>NZ_JAOQKH010000051.1:0-3482 GCF_025567485.1 Porcipelethomonas ammoniilytica
TAGGTATCTGTAGAATTGCCGGTAGTTACGGCTTCTTCTGTCAGTCTTTTCAGACCGTCATACTCATATTCCGTTGTTTCTATTATACCATTTTCTGTAGTCTTTTTGCAAGCGTCAGAACCATCAAGATAATACGAATATTCGTAGCTTGATATGTCAGTATTGCCGGATTTGTTTACGATATTTGTAATTCTGTTCGCCTTGTTGTAAGTGTAGGTCGAAACTACGCCGTTTGCAAGGGTTTCAGACTTCTTGTTACCGTTTGCATCGTAGGTGTAAGAAGCGGTTTCATTGCCTGATTCCTTAACCTTAACAACACGCATTTCACTATCATATTCATATGTTTTTGAAGAATACAGCAGGAGATGATACTGCCCTGTAAGTTCTTTACTTACATACTGCGAAACGCCTTCATAGAAATATCCTCTGAAAATGGAGTAGCCATTTTCGTCATATTCTGTTTCTGTATATTTTCTTCCAAGTGAATCATAAATTGTTGTTGTCGTAAGACCGTTGCTTACTGTCTGAGTGATTCTTCCCATACTGTCATAAGTATACGACTTGCTGACATTCTTGGAAGAATCGCTTGAGTTAACCGTGTTTGAGGTAAGCACACGATTGAGTGCGTCGTAAGTATTGGTCGTAACGTTGCCGTTTGCATCTGTATTTGTGAGAACGTTGCCGTTCAGGTCGTATGTGATAGTGCCTGAATTGTAGCCTGTGCTGTCGGTAGTTCTTACCGGCCTCAGCCAGCTGTCATACTCATAATTTGTTGTCAGATATGAAGTATCATTTTCGGAAGACATGCCCGTGTACATTTTAACCTGCACTCCGGCATTATTGTAAAAATACTTTGAAATATTTTTCTCGCCGGTTACAGTACCATCGCTTAGAGTTACCTTTTCAAGCAGTCCCATAGCGTTGTACTGATTCTGAGTAACGCTGTTTTTGTTGGTATCAACAGTCTGGATTGTCTTGATTACATTTCCGTTTTTGTCATACTGATTTTCTGTAACGGAGTATCTTACAGCGCCGTTTTCAGTATCAAACGGAGCATATGTTTTAGTCAGCTTGTTAAGCTTGTTGTACTCATATTTTGTGGTATTGTTCAGAGCGTCAGTCTGTCTTGCAAGCTGACCATTTGCGTAATATGCGCTTGTTCTCTTGGTTTCACCGTTTGTCTTTTCAGTGACAGGATTGCCTCTGAAATCGGCAAGCGTTTCGGTAACAACCTGTTTTTCAGCCGTGATGTAGGTAGTCTTGATCGTTTTCAGTCCGCTGCATGAGTGAGAGGAAGAACTGTCAAGAGCCATGTAAATATTAAAGCCGTGATTCTTCACGAATTCGTAAGAGGTTTCCGTAAGAATCTGTTTTGCAGCGTCTGCTCCGGATTTAAAATATGTTGCTTTTTCACGCTGCAAACCGTCGTATTCAACGATATTGATCGTGCCATCGGGATTGGTTTTTTCAATCACATTTCCGTAAGCGTCATACTTGAAAGAAGTTACATTGCCCAGTGCGTCGGTTTGTGTTTTAACTGCGCCGCTTTGGTAGTAAGTGTAAAGAGTTCCGCAGCTCTTGTCGGCAGAATAATTAGGCGAATATTCGGCTGTCTTTCTGCTGAGTTTATCGTATTCCGCGATGGTAACTGCCGCCGCTGAACCTGTACCATAGTCACTGATCTTTGTAACATTGTTGAACTTGTCATACTCATATTCCTTTACGGCATAAACGTTGTTTGCAATGTCAACGCTTGTGGTTTCCTTTGAGACCTGAAGCTGTGAATTGTACTCGTATTCAACCGAGTTTACAACGGTGTTTCCGTCCTTGATTTCCTTCTTTATGGGCAGTCCCTTTGCGTTGCCGGAAGTGCCGTAAGTGTACTCTGTCACATTCCCTTCAGGGTCGGTAATTGTGCGGACAAGACCTGCAATTGAAGCGGTCTGACTTGCAGGATAATATGTGTAAACTGTCATTGCGTAATCGGAATAAGTTACTTCATCAAGATTGTAACTGCTCTGTGCAATCGCGTCTGCATTGGAAACAGGACTCAGACTCTGATACTGCTTCAGAACATTGACGCCGGACTCGTCATACTCATAGATAACAACATTCTTGCTCTCGTCAACCTGAACCAGCGGCATATTTTTATCATTGTAGCGTGCTAAAGTATATGTGCCGTCGGGATTGATTTGCTTGATAACATTGCCGTTGTCGTCACGGTCATACTTGGTGGTATTGCCCATGATATCGACGTTTTCGGACATCTCGTCATACTTGTTTTCATCGTCAATCATGTTGTAGGTGATTTTATCGACCTCATATGTCTGACCGTCGGTTTCTACAGTATTTGTCTTGACTGCATACTTTTCATCATAATCGTAAGTGAAAGTTTTTACGAGTTTATCGCCGTCAAATTCCTTGAGACCTGTCTGTTTGAACGCCTTGTCATAGGTATATTCCTGCTTGAGTCCTGCGGAATTTATGAGATAATTTACAGATCCGTTGTCATTGTAAACGATCGTATCTGTAACCTCGTCATAGCAGTTTGTGATTTTGCAAAGTCTGCCGTTTCCGTCGTATTCGTAGGTTTCAGTTCCGCCGGATACGCTTGTTGCAGAAATCAGCTGAGCATCATTGTTGTAATCATAAGTTACAATTCTGTTGCTTTCGGAATCATCATCAGAAATGCTTTCAATACGATTATGTCCATTAACATCCTTGTACTGAATTGTGTAAGTTCTGCCTGTGGAATCAGTTACAATTCTCTGATTATTTGACTTTTCTGAGATTGTGAGTGTGTTGCCGTTTGCGTCCTTAACCCAGTCAAGCTCGCCGTCGGAATTGAAGTGATACTTAGACTGTGCGGCGTTCGTAATTGTATACTCATTGCCCGATTTTGTCATGGTGCTGTGAGCGTTCAGACACTCGAATCCACCGTTGCCGTCGTCCTTAAACGTGGTGTTAGAGCCGTCAGGGAGCACTACCTGATAGTAACCCTGTGCAGGAATCACTATTTTGCTGACGTCAATATTGAAATCCCAGCCGATACCGAATGAGCCTTCTTCATCGCTCATGGAGTTGTATGTACGCACAAAATCAGATTTAACGCCCGGTGATGCGATACTCAGATCGGTGAAGGATTTGGTATAGTTACCCGTTGCAATATGTACGCCGTCGCCGATTTCCCAGCCCTTGCGGTAGAGCGTGTAATCGGGAAGATCGTATGGTCTCCACCACGGTCTGAACCAGAAATTTTCTTCGGTAAATTCCTTGGTTACAAGAATACCGTATTCATAGTCAAAATTTAAACGGCGTTCTGTATTGTAGCTGCCGTCCTCGTTATCAATATATGTTTCCGGATTGTCCCAAAGAATCGTCTGCTTTCCGCCCTCATAGCCGAAAATTATGATATGTTCTCCGGAAGAGTAAATTGCCTTGTCGCCAGATAATTCGTTTACTTCCCATGTCGGTCCCGCAAA
>NZ_JAOQKH010000052.1:0-1408 GCF_025567485.1 Porcipelethomonas ammoniilytica
AAGATTTTTATTGATTGTCTCCTTAACCTGTTCACAAATGTTGATAAGACTTCCCAGTCCTTCATATGCAAACTTTTGTGTCTGAACCGGAATAATAACATTATCCGATGCAGTCAAAGCATTGACTAACAAAATTCCCAATGATGGCAAACAGTCTATAAGTACATAATCATAGTCAGTCAGATTTTCATTTGTAAGGATACGCTTCATAACTGTTTCTCTGGACAGTGCATTCATCAGGTAACTTTCAGCATTTGCAAGGTTGATATCTGAGGGAATATAACTGATTTTGTTTGCTTCTGATACTCTTATACAGCTCTCAAAATCTTCCTTACTGACTTTCATTCCCTTTGCAATACTCAGCATCATGTGACTGATCGTAGGATTTTCATCGCCCTCAAATCCAAGATAGCTAGAAAGATTTGCTTGAGGGTCGAGGTCTATAAGCAGAACCTTAAACCCCTTTAACGCAAGCGCTGTACCCAGATTCAGCGTTGTGGTAGTTTTTCCTACCCCTCCTTTTTGGTTTGCTATTGATATTATTTTACTCATGATTTTTGTCCTTTCTCTAATTCGCCATTGGCGAATTAATTTATAATTTTTAAGTCATATTTGCACTTAAGTCCATATTCGTGCATATAATCGTATATTTTAATAAGCAATCCTTCATCAAGACTTTCTTTTTCATCTATATCGGAAACCTTAAAATAAAACTTATCAAACGTTAGAGGATTTTTATTTTCGCTATTATTTAATTCAATCATAACCCTTACTTCATAAAAGTCCATCTGCTGTTTTTCAAAAGAATGATGATGTACTTCAAATACTAGTCTTTTAATACTTTCAATATGCTTATTAACAAATTTACTTTGCGGTGTGATTTTATCCATACTTGAATTTAGTGCATTCATACTGTTACAAAAAGATAAACAATCTTCATAATTCGGACATTTTCGTATATACTCGTATTCTCTGCCCAGTAATTCATGTTCTAACTGGTCAAATGTGCTTTCACTGTAAGCATTTATATATTCCCATACATGATTCATTTTCTCTCCTCCATTCAGTTCGCCATTGGCGAATTTGTCTTTTGCGTTTTTCCATATTTAAATTATAGCATACTGTATACAGTATTGTTAATAATTATATTCAACAAATTTTTATTAACATTTTTGTACATTTCAAACACTGGACACAGTAGTTTTTTTATGATATACTAAAATTATAAACTGCAAAGGAGTTCATTTATGCCTGAAATAAAAAAACAAAAAAAATACTATAACCCATCTCAAAAAGCAGCTACAGCTAAATATAATGCTAAAGCATATGATGAAATAAAATTCAGAGTTAAAAAAGGAGTTAAGCCTTTACTAAAAGAATTAGCTGAATCTCAGGATATGTCTTTAAA
>NZ_JAOQKH010000052.1:1720-3416 GCF_025567485.1 Porcipelethomonas ammoniilytica
GAAATACAAGATAGCAAAGAGAGATAACTTGTGTGAGCATTGTAACGAATTGAAACAATTCAGAAAATGTCATCATAGCTATCACCTCCCTTACGGGAGAAACCGCCTACCGTTATGCAGTCACCATATATTGATTATAGCATATACGGTCATATTTTGTCAATTATGGAAGCCTTTTACAGGCTTCTTTTTTATTCGCCATTGGTGAATTATAATAAGCAACATCTCCAATATAATAATATCATAAGAATAATTAATAATATATTTTTTATAATATCTAATATTGCTATGGTCTTTACGGAATAATCCCCCAATTTAATTTCAACCATAAAAATATACATCAAAGAAATATTATAGCTTTTATTTTTAGTTCTCTTTAGTTTCATTCTTTTTTAGCCATTGAGATATTTTATTATGTATCACGTATAATATAGCAACACAACTGACAACACCACCAACAACACAACCTGAAACAACAATTGCTTTTAATATATATTTTATTAATTCATACATAAATAGTCCTTTCCAATTCGCCATTGGCGAATTTTATAAATTAAAACGGTTCTTCATCTGTCAGCATTTCATATTCTGAAAGTTCTTCCGGAAGATCCTGCTGCACAGGTGAAGCTGTAGGCTTATTTGGTTTATCTCCTCCAAAGTAAACATGATTTGCTTCAACCTGCATTCCGTAATGTTTTATGTTTTCCTTTTCGTAATTATTGTTTTTCAATCTTCCCTGTACAATTATAAACTTTCCTTTGGTGAAATTACGTGATACAAATTCTGCTGTTTGTCTCCATGCTATCACTGAAATAAATTGTGCTGCTCTCTTTCCGTTCTTGTCCGGAATATCTTCCTCTACAGCTACCGTAAATTTGCACACTGAAATATTATTCGGCGTCTGTCCTAAATCCGGATCGGCGGTCAGACGTCCCATTATTGTTACTGTATTAAGCATTTTTATTTCCTCCTGCTATTATTTTTCTGTCTGCTTGTCCGGATGATTTCATCAAAGCCATTGTAAATGTACCGAAAACTCCTCCGGCAAATATACCTATTATAAATCCTAACATCTTTATTCACTTCTTTCTCTGATTTTTTCTGTACCTTTAAAGTGAGAATCGCACACTGCTTTTATTACCTGATATGTTTTCTCAGACTGCAATCCAGCACGATATTCTATTTCATCACAAAACAAAATTATAAGATTACACAAATCCATTATTATATCTTTGATTTCTCCATCTAGTTTAAGTTGTATTTGCTCATTACCAATTTTAGTACTTAACATTTTACTTTCCTTTCCAATTCGCCAATGGCGAATTTTTAATTTTCTGAAGAAGCCTTATAAATTATTCCTGTAAGTTCCTGAAACAAAATAGTTAATGATATGATTCTTTGGTGTATACAAGTCCATTTATCATTTATCCGTTCCATAACATACTCTTGGAAGTTCTGATTATTCAATATATCATACAAGTCATGCACACAGTTAAATTTAATTTTATTTACTTGAACATATTTTAATAAGTATTTCAAAATTAACTTATCAAACTGATTATCAAAACTATTTTGTGAATTCTCATTAATCAGCCTAATCTCATCAATACTATTCTCTACAGTCAAAATAGCTACATCAAATGTTTCTTCATTTAACAGCATTTCTTTTATGTATTTTTTGGGATTAAAGCTTGAA
>NZ_JAOQKH010000053.1:0-1327 GCF_025567485.1 Porcipelethomonas ammoniilytica
ACAGTCAAAATAGCTACATCAAATGTTTCTTCATTTAACAGCATTTCTTTTATGTATTTTTTGGGATTAAAGCTTGAACATTTGTTAAATATCTTATCGTTAACAACTTGATAACAATTAGTATAATCAACTTCACATAACGTATAACCTATACCTTGATTTTCAGCACCGTTATTAAGTAGATCCCTTGTAAAATCCACAATATTATCCTTTATCTCATCTTCACTGCTGAAGCCTGACTCTCTCACATCAACATCAATTACAATATTTATCCTCATTTTTTATTCCTCCCATTTTTTGGTTTATATTCTTTGAATTCACATTTGCCATTTCGTTTACGGCAATAATATTCACGATCGTCTGTTTTCAGCGTATAGCAATGCCGACATTTTAAACATTTTTGTAACCAATCCGGTAATTCTTCCATTATTCTAAACTGCCTCCACTAATTCTATAATCTTATTGTTTTTAATAAAGTGTGATTTCATTGATCTGACTGACTTCCAATAGGGTTCATACCAATCATAAGAGGATTCTTTCAGAATTTTCTCTCTAAAATCTTTTTTCTCACGCTTCAGACTTTTTTTCTGCTTGGAATTCAGTAAAGATTTGGTATGCTTCTGATAAAATTTGCGGCGAATTTCACAGTCCTGACTAATCCATTCTACTTTAATTTTTCCATCAACATATACTGCAAGACAATAATGCAGCGGCTTTTCCACAACGCACATTATTGTTATATCATAGCCGTCTATTTTAAATTCAACTCTGCCGTATGGACTTGATAAAGCATCCTCAACCATCTTCCAATCTTCTGGTGTCATTTTTTGTCCTTTCCATTCGCCATTGGCGAATTATTTTTATGTATAAAATATTTTAATTTTGAATAAAATAATTTACAACCGGAGGTGTTAAAATGTCTGAAAAAGAAAAACAAAACAAGAAAACAGCTGGTAATAATCAGTGGACAAGCACTCACCAGAAAAGCAAACCTGATACCCGTGAACGTCACGACGGTCCGGGAGGAAATTAACAGATTCCCTGTGAAAACAGGGAATTTTTATTGGGTTTGTATATATGATCTGTACACTCCTTCATACTTTCCTGTATTTTCTCTTTACGCCGTCTGCGAATACTGTTGTAAATAATATGCTTCACACAATTGTCATGACACGCCGGATATCTTGCTACACAGTTCCGGCATGGATTCTCAATCATAATTTATCGCTTCCCTTCAATTCGCCAATGGCGAATTATTTTTAAGCACTGCCTGAATTCGGCATCTCAACGCCACATGAAAACCGTTTATGTGATGACATTTTAATCC
>NZ_JAOQKH010000053.1:1577-3112 GCF_025567485.1 Porcipelethomonas ammoniilytica
CATCTCAATAGCATTTTTCATTTTTGCAACAAATTCATCAGAAAAATCCCGCTGTAATATTTGTTCTCTAGTTTCCATTCTTATTACCTCCATATTTCAATTTTAAGCCTGCTTTTAGGCATTCTGATTTTAACCCTGTATAGCGAATTATTCATGTTCCAGTTTTCTAAAACCATTATTTTCAAGCCTTTTAAGTGAATTCGGATAATTAATATAAAACTTAATACCGCAAATACGTCCCTTTTCATTACGGCAAGGCTCGGAGCTTATGTACCCTGACTGTTTAAGCTTGTTAAGATGATTTTTATACATGTCTGTACCCATTTTCAAGTCGTTCAGTACTTTTGAACGGCTTATTACAAACTCTGATTTGCCCTTCGCACATCTGCATAAGTACATAAATATAGTTTTTGAAGCTGCTGTCAGACTTGAATCTTCCAATATTTCAGCGCTTATTGCATTATATCCTCCGGTTCTATGTATCTCCGGAAGTATTTCATGGGTAATCCATCGGCGAAAAGCTTTGGCTTCAGGCTTATCACTTCGGAGAATTACTGAATATAACCCACTTTCATTGACTATTGTTGCATTTTGTTTACCTCCAAGGGTATGAATTGAAGTCATACCCTTTTCATCTAAATCAAGTCTATCCGCAACTTTTGACGGTGTTGATAAATCTAATACCTTACATATATCACTCAACACCCACCACGTTTCACCGTTACTTTCAATCATTCTGATCGGTGAATTTTCATATAAAAATTCTTGTACATTATTCATTTTTCTTTCCTTTCATTTTAAATAAACATCATATTTCTGTATAATAAAATCCTTCGGAAGATACATTTTTACATCCCAAGAATATGTAATATCCATATACGGCTGTTCATCAGCTTCAAGATTATCATAAATTGTCACATCATCATAATAGTATTTTTGCAGTTTTTTACCGCCGTCATCTGTTGCCTGATAAACAAAATAATACTGTTCATCATCACAACTTCCACACCCAAGTACAAAATTTCCCTTGCCGTTGTCTTCTAAATCAACAGAATATATTTCTACAATTTCCTTGTCATTAACATTTTTAATAACTAATTTATCTATACAAAAACGTAATAAAACTGCCAATAATATTCCTGTTAAAACTCCTAAAATTGAACCAATAACACCTATTAATATTTTTCTGCCTGTCATTATCAAATCCTCCTATAGTAACACGAAAATTTCATTAAAAAATATTTATAAACCTTGCAATATAAACCCACATTCCAAACGAAAAAGCAATCAATCCGATATAAATACTATAAAACCCAAAAGGACTCTGACGTATACAATAATCACACGTATTCTCTGATTTATCAAAATACTCTGCTTTTATGCATCCCTTGCACTTCCATTTTTTTCTGTCTTTTTCATTTTTATTATCCATAGAATTTTGTTTATTTTTTCTGTAGCAAAACAAAAGATATACAGCCAATATCGGCAGTAAACTAAATAATATCAGCAATATTATTCTAAAGCTAAATAACATA
>NZ_JAOQKH010000054.1:0-2882 GCF_025567485.1 Porcipelethomonas ammoniilytica
TGATTCGGGCAAAAAAATAAGGCAGTCATAAAGCTTTTCAACAAGCATTTTATGAGCTGCCTTTTTCTCGACATCATCGTATTCAGTTATGAATTCTCTGAAATTTTCAAATGCACCATCCTTACCGCCAATTAGCGCTGAAAACTGTATTTCGTGTTCAAAGAACGAATTATTATTATTTTCAATAGCCCATTTTGTTCTGTTATATTGAATTCGAACTTCTTCGCTTACCTCAACTTCTGCACATTTGCCTGAAATCGTATCATAAACACAAACTGTGTTTTTCTTCATATCCTCACCTCCGTTCGATTTGAAATCAAAGGTCGGCTATGGATATTTAGCAATACTGCATTGCCAGTTTATTGTTAAAAACATGGTTGTCCTTTCTCCAAAATCGGTTGAGGACACAAAAACCTGCATACTATGTACGCAGGCTAAAATCATTTTAATCAGAATATACAAAACAAGAATGTAAAATACTTCGCTTTGTAATTTCTGCAAAACGATTATATTTATATCCTCATTTTTTCTGATTACTTATTAAATTTTGTATGGGTATAAAAAGTCTCCGTTCTGCTTATTGCAGAACGGAGATAGCTAAATAAAATCATTTTATTTAAATATGCGTTTGAGATTCCAAGCTCTTTTGCAAGCTCCTGACTTTCCGCAGACAACTTATGCCTTTGCTCGGATATGAGCTGACCGGATTTGAGGCTGTTGTTCATATTTTTTCCTGAAAATCATTCATATTTATATAGAAAAAATTAATTGTCAAATAACTCCTTATAATTAAATCTGATTTTTTTTATATTTTCTTTTGCAACATCTTTTTCGGTAAAGAAGTCTTTTGTCAATTCGTCCCACTGACTTTGGGTTACTCTGTAATAATGATGCGAGTCCTTTTCTATAGACTGTGATTTAATATCATCCGGCACATCAAGAGCCTTAGAACAGTCTGAAAACTCTGGCAAAGTTATCAAATATTTCGTTTCAGCTTGCAATGGTTCTATATATAAGTAAACAGAATAATCTACATCTCCATTTTCATTTAAACTAAAAAACGCATATTTAATCGGTGAAGTTCCGCTATAAAACCATAGTTTCCTACTACCAAGTAACTCTATCCATGACGAAGATGTTTCATGCCACAATATGAACTCATCAGAAATGGGTAAGTATTTCATAATATAAATATAACCCATATTATTTTCGATGCAAAGTTCAGGTAAACCATCATCATCCATATCGAAAAAATAATAAGTATATTTTTCAGGTTCATACTCTCCATAGATATACTCGTCAATATAATACTTTACTTCTCCAGATTTAAAAGGGAGTCTACAATTCAATAATTTCATATATTGCTCTTTATAGTCGGCGTAAGCGCTTTGATTCCCTGTTTTAAAATTAGATGAAAAATCAACACCCGAATATATATTATTTATATATTCAAACGCTCGGTCATCAATAAACTCACTATATGAATTTGATGGATTTACCCTTGATGACTCAGGAGTTGAAACATAAAAAAAGCAGATCGCCACTGTAATAACCATTAACGATATTTTCTTCAACATATTCAGAAATCTCCATAACATAAATGAACCACAGTATAAAACAGCTTTTAATAAACATTAATCATATACAGTGATTTTTACCAATTTATAATCATTTGGATCAAAGTCGCCTAAATCGCTTTTATTTCCTGCAAATTCTATTGATGAGCCATCTATATTTCCAGGAAAGAAAGCACCTTCCCATTCCACATTTGTTGAATTCGGATATGCAATACCTGTTTGAATTAAACCATTATCAATATCAAATTCAGCATAACCATCTTCAGCATTATAATAACTATATGTATGTGCTTTGGCGCCACTGCGTGTTATACATGGGAATACTTCTTGTTTATTGGTTTTTTTGTTAACTAGCGTAATGTCAATACTTACTGGAAACTCAAAATCATCGCCAAGAATTCTACCTTCATCACTATAATTCGAATCTAATACTTTAGGTCCTACTACGATTCTAAAATAACCAGTTTCTGCATCAATGGAATCTTCTGTACCCTGAAAAGCAAACCAATTTTCTTGTGTTTTTAATGTTATATTTTCACCATTCACTGTACCTTTTACACTTTTTGGCACTTCTATTTCACGAGGAGTGCCTTTTTTCATTTTTACTTTCTCATCAGCAGAAGCTCTACTATATGTTAGAATATTTTGAGCTCTTTGAGCAACTTCACCATTGCCACCATCATATTCATAATTAATATCACCTTTTGCAACGTAATATGCCCAGTCCCATTGAGAATTAACTGTTATATGCCCACTTGGATCAATAAACCTAATAGGGTTATTACGGCAGTAGGTATAGAGATTCAAACTGAGCGGATCAGATCTTCTTCCTGCAAAAGAATCTCTGGAAATAAATCTGCCTGTTGACGGATTGTAATATCTTGCCCTCAGATAAACAGTAGCAGTTTCCTTGTTATAGTATTCACCGCAATAACGGAATGCATTTGTATCCGAATCAACGATATTCTTCTCAACACCAAAAGCGTCATACTTGTAAGTCTTAGTTACTTCGCCATTGGCATTTGTGAGATTAACAACATCGCCGTGAGCGTTCTGAATATAGTAGATATACTCTGACTTATTGCCGTTTCTGTAGTTGTACTTTGCAACAAGATTTGTACCACGGATATAGCAGTCAGCCTCATAGAACTGGTTATCAATTACGTCTGCAACAATCTGCTTGCTGCCGTCCCAGACATGGTTAATAGTCTGACCGTCAACAGTCTTTTCATATCTCAGACCGCTTGCATTGTACTTGTAGCTTGCAGTTGTTTCGCCGTCTGTAAATCCGATAAGCTGATTTAA
>NZ_JAOQKH010000055.1:0-2843 GCF_025567485.1 Porcipelethomonas ammoniilytica
GAATAGCCGAGAATGCAAACAATTATGTACACCCTGAATTTCCCACGTTAAGTTCCGGAATCTATAAAATGCAGGTTAATAACGGTCATGTATCAAGAGCGGTAAAAGCAGAAAAAGCTGATATTCTGGCTTTGGGATTTGAGGATCCTGCTGAAACATATTTGCCGTTGACCGGAGGAACGATAAGCAATGCCGATTATGGGGAGAGTTTGAAGGTAAACAGAGGACCAACGTCAAGCTCTGCGGCATTGTCAGTAATTGATTATTTAATTAACGGAAACCGAGTTGGTGTGATGGGTTTTGATTTAAATTCAAAACTGCACATACGAAACAGCAATAATTCTGAAATGGCTGAAATAGATAAAGACGGTACTGTCAGCGCAAAGTATTTTAAGCAGTCCCAATCGGGAGCACTTCTTGCCGAAAGCTCAACAGATGAAAACAGTCTGACGGTAACCAATGCTGAGATAGCAAAATATTCACAGGTGTATATGGCTGCAAGCTGGACGGAAAGAGAGACGGTAAACTTCTGCGATGTGATTCCGATTTCTGCTATTGTGGCAGGAGCGGTATTTACAAAGCAGGTTTATACGGGCACAAGGATTTACACTTATACGGTCACCTGTACAAGCACAGGAGTATTCACATTAACGCAAAGTAATTCCACAGGTACAGCAGGAACGTTGAGATTAAAATTGTATGTTATTTAGGAGGTGTAACTTATGACGGAAATAATAGTAGCGGCAATATCCTTATTGGGAACACTGGGCGGTTCTCTGGGAGGTATTCTGGTATCAAGCAAAATGACAAATTATCGGATTCAGCAGCTTGAAAACAAGGTTGCGGAGCACAATAATTTTGCAAGGCGAATGCCGGTTGTTGAAGAACAGATAAAAGTCGCAAACCACAGAATTGAGGACTTGGAAAAGGAGATACATAAATGAACATTTTAAAGAAAAATTGCGTAAAGCGAGCATTAAGAACATTTTTACAGACAGCAGTCGGTTATATAGCGGTAAATATCGCCGCAACTGATCTGACTGTAAAGTCCGCTGTTTTGGGACTTTGCATTTCTGCAATATCAGCAGGTATGGCGGCGGTTATGAATCTTAAAGAAAACAGTTGACATATTTCCATAATTGATGTATAATAATAAAAAAGGGGCATACCGATAGACGGTCGCTCCCAGTAGTTTAGCTATTTAAAATAGTCGTCCTAATGGCAAGCAGGGCGGCTATTTCCTTTTATGAAGTATTGCAATAAGGAGTGTTGTGTAAGCAGTGAGGAATAAACCGAACTGTATTAACTCATTCCATGTTACGTAATTATTCATAGTAAATCACTCCCTTCCGGGAGCAGGATTGACCGCCTACCGTTTAGGTATGCCCATAAATATTATTATACTATAATCGGCATAATATGTCAATATGCACTTTGTTTTTACAGGGTGCATTTTTTATATCTAAATTTAAGAAATGAGGTAATAATTATGAGTAAAAAAGTATTTATAGGAGTAGGGCACGGTGGAACAGACAGCGGAGCGGTTAAGTACATAGTCGAAAAAGAGTATACATTAAAAACAGCCTTTGCACTGTCTGAAATTTTAAGCAAATACGGAGTTGATTTCAAGCTGTCACGTACTCAGGATATTGATACGGATATGGACAGTAAAGTCGCAATGTGTAATAAATATGCTCCTGATCTGGTTGTGGATATTCATTTCAATGCTGGAGGCGGACAGGGTTTTGAGGTATATTACAGCCGTGTGGGAGGTACTTCAAAGACGTTGGCAAACAACATTAATACCGAGGTCAAGAAAATCATGTCGAGCCGAGGTGTTAAGACTAAGCTTGGAAATGGCAGTACGGACTATTTTGCGATTATCAGAGAAACGGCAGCCCCAGCGGTACTTTTAGAAGGCGGATTTGTCGACAGTAAAAAGGACGCTGATTTCATCAAGTCCAATTACAAAAAGCTTGCTGAGGCATACGCTAAAGGTATTTTAAAGACGTTGGGTATTTCTACAGCAACAAGTCCTGCAAAGCCTATACTGGACAAAACAGGCTATAAAAAAGGCGATAAAACTATTGGCGTGTTATCGCTTAAAGAACTACTGTTGACAGCCAAAACACTAGGTATTAACAAGTACGGTATGGACAAAAATAAGTCTTTCGGTACTGGTACACTGAATGCTGTAAACTATCTTCTTGATAAGTGGGGTTACCAAAAAAACGGTATTGCAGGAGAAAACTTTATTAAACGTCTGCATACTGAAATTGAAAATAAAGTGAAATAGTTTTTGGAGGTATTTATATGAAAAGCTTTATCCCATGGGTTGGCGGCAAGAGCCGCCTTGCAAAGAAAATCATATCAATGTTTCCGGATAATTTTGACAGGTACATTGAAGTGTTCGGAGGCGGCGGTTCTGTACTTTTTGCCAAGGACAAACATGCTCCGCTTGAGGTATATAACGATATTAACGGTCAATTAGTAAATTTATTCAGGTGCGCTCGTTTTCATTGTGGAGAATTACAACGTGAAATATCAGGCTATTTTAATTCAAGAGAGATTTTTGAAGATATAAAGGCGCAGATAAATGTCAGAGGTATGACCGATATCCAAAGAGCAGCGATGTTTTATGTACAAGTTAGGCTGAGTTATGGAGCAAAATGCAAAGAGTATGACGGTAGTAATAATAGCAGAAAACTTTCATATGATTATTTGACTGAAATTGAAGAACGTCTTAAATCTGGTGCAGGAGTTGTTATTGAAAATGAAGATTTTGAAAAATTGATAAAGGTTTATGACCGTCCGAATGCACTTTTTTATTGCGATCCGCCGTA
>NZ_JAOQKH010000056.1:0-2756 GCF_025567485.1 Porcipelethomonas ammoniilytica
CCGCATTTTCAGAAAGCTGCAGGGATTCCTTTATCCCGGCAATTGTTTCCGCATGAGCGATACCCTGGGAACTGCCGTCGCCGTAGATCATTACCTGTCCTACGAACATGACGGACAGTGCGCCGGCTACTATCCTGCTTAGTTTTTTGTTCATACAATTCCTCCTTCTGAATAACTAATCAAGAGAATGCATATGTTGAATTTATGCTTAGAATCAAAGAATTTTATGCTATGACAGCATTCTCTTAATTGTTGTCTGTAAATTTTTCGCCTGTCAATCAGGACTTGCGAAGCTTTCTTACTGCTTCAGGCTCCTTCGGCTGATGACAGCCGCCCCATGATGTCGAACCTGCCGCCTTTACGGCTGCAAACTTACTTGCTGATGCAAGCTTCTTAAGTATCGTATTTTTCATCTTCTCCATCTTTTCACTTCCTCTCTCATGATGGGTTATTACAATAAAAAGCAGTAATATTTACTTATTTATTGCTTTAAGTAAATATTACCGCTTATTATAGCATAAGTCAATGTTTTGTACCCCAAATGCAGATTTTGTGCCCGAAATGCAATTATATGCCTTCTTTTAACAGCACGCTTACACAAAATTCATTGTTTTCTTCATAAATATCCATCATTCCCTGATGTTTTTCTACAATATCCTTTATGGATTTTAACCCCCATCCATGTTCGTTTTTTTCGGATTTAATCGTTTTCAAATGTTTATTATGCTGCAGAACAGAATTCTCTATCGTATTTTTTATTAGCAGCTGATAGTATGCGCCAAACTTTGAAACTGCCAAAATAATTTGAGATGGTACTTCGTTATGACGGCAGGCTTCTATCGAATTATCCAGAAGATTCGATAAAATTATGCTTATATCAAATTCAAGATTTTCCGGAATTTGCACTACCATTCTGAAAGAAGTTTCAATACCATATTCCTGAGCGTCGCTGAATTTTGAGTTAATGACCGCATTCATTACAGAACTGGAGCATTCAATATGGGTCTGCAATTTTCCGATTTTTCTTTTCTTTAATTGCTCTGCATAGTTTAAAGCATCTTCCTGTTTATTCTGTTGAATCATTCTTGCAATGCAATCAATGCTGTTTCTGAAATCATGTCTGAGTACGGATATTTCCTGGTACTGCTGCTCTAATTGCCGCATTTCATTTTGCTGCTGTGCAAGCTGAACCTGCAGTAATTCTTTTTCTCGTTCCTTTTTGCTTGAAATGTTCATTTTTCTCATAAATACAAAAATAATTATATCCAATGCAGATAATAAAAGAGTTGACGCAAGATAAATATAATCGCTGATTCCTTCGTTTATGATAATTATATACATTGCAAGCCCGATAAGTAAGGTCATTAAAAAAACGGAAACAATAATTATCCATTCATTCAAATTGAAGTAGTATTTTTCTTTCTTACGTATCCATAAGATAAATTGTATTGCAGCAAAATACAGCAATTTTGTAATAAACAAACATACTATGCGGCTTATACTCTCCGATACCGTAAGCTCTGAAATATCTAAATTTGAAATTTTACTTATTAATGCAAGCGTCGGGAAATTAATGCAATAAACCAATATGTAGCTTGTTATAGACACAAAAATCTTTTCGAAATAGTTTCCTTTTAAAAATATTACAGCAAGTGTTACCTCGATTGATAAGCAGCTTAATACTAAAAAGGTTTCATTTTTAATTACAAATGTCCCTAAAAGATCAGATATTGATAATAGGACAAAAAATAATATATGTTTCAGCCAAAACAGGCGTTCTTCCTTCATACCAAAATATTGTATCAATAAATGTGCAGCAAGATAACTCTCTGCCAGTACGGCAATTATTTCAGCAATCATACAAATCATATTTTTCCTCTTTCTCTTACCATCTTCTGATATGCTTTTTTAACAACGTCGATTCTTCCTCTGCTCATTGTCAGCGATTGTCCGTCTTTTAAAATTACAGAATCATTTCTCAGTTCATAAATATATTCACAATTCACTAAAAATGTACGGTGAATACGAATATATCCATATTGATTCAATATGGACTCCAATGAATCTATTGTGTAAGTATGCGTATTAAGGCGGCTTGTAGCCTTATTTTCTTTTACATAAAATATATCGTGTCTGGATGCGTAAAAATACCAGATCTGAAATAAATTTTCAGTTACTTTTTGCTTACATTCCAAGTCAAAAGTCATCTGGCTTGATTTCATTTTTTGCTCCTGACAATACGATGCAGCCATTTCTTCAGTATCGTCTTTTAACTTATCTTTTCTGATAAAACGATATGCCGCATAACGGAATGTTTCAAAAACAAAATTATCATGATTTGATACAAATACCAATGTTACGCTTAGATTTATTTTTCTTATTTCGTCTGCTAAATTAATCCCGGTTATTTCAGGCATATCAATATCAAGGAAAATCAAATTGTATTTTTTATCATGTTGTATTCCTCGAAAATAAAATGCATCGGTATATGTATCAATCTCACATTCAACTTCATACTTATTAAATAATTTCTTTAATTCCTTCTGATATTCTGACACAAAGAATTTATCATCATCCACAATCGCAATTTTAATCATAAAAAACACCGCCAATCCCTTTCATTTGTGTTAAGTATATTTTATCACAAAATACAGGAATTTTCAACCAAATCAAAGCTTTTCCTATCGAATATCTGATAATTTTTATGATATAATAAGATAAAAGGCGATTCTATTTTTTCGTCAATTCCGTCAATT
>NZ_JAOQKH010000057.1:0-2689 GCF_025567485.1 Porcipelethomonas ammoniilytica
CGACAAAGATTGGCAAAATGGAATGGTTGCAGTAGCTCAGCTTGAAGCATTATCCAAGCAGTCTGAATTAACCAATGCTGACCTTGATATGATGTCTCAATATGCCGATTACCTTAATGATACGTTTAATTGTAATATTGAGGTTGATTATGATACGGGTAAATTAACAGGGTTCGATCCGACTAATATAAATTCACAGATGGTTAAGATAGCCATGGATAATCGCAAACAAGCAGCAAGTGAATCTGTGACTAGCGCCGATTTTACTAACGGTTATTTAGACGGTCTTAAAGAGCTTAAAGATTTTGAGACAGAGTATAAAATAGTTAAAGATGAAATAACAAAATCCATGAATGATCCCGGTCATGCCAATATGACAGGCTATACTATGTCGGAAGCTAATGAATATTTCGGCAAAAAAATCGCAGAAGCTCAAAAGGTTGTTGATGGGTATAAAAATACCGCTTTTGAAGCCTTTAGTATAATGGATAATCCCGACGGCGCTGAAGAATTTCTAAAGACTATTGAAGATACTGCAAATGCTTACAACGATTTAGGGAAATCAGCGAAAGATGCTCAGAAAGCCCTGACTCCTGAAGAAGCAATTTCAGAAGTATGGGCAGTTAATGAAGAACAAATCAAACAATTTGCTGAAGAATATGAAGAAGCATATGATTCTATTCGTGAAAGCTTAGATGGTATGTTCGGATTGTTTGAAGAAGCAAGTATGAACCTTGAAAATGCCTTATCTCCCGATACTGCAATTGAAAATATTGAAAGTCAAATAGATTATTTTAATCAATATAAGGAAGCGGTTGCCGCACTTTCCGATTTAGAGCTTGATAGTAATATTATAGAGCAGTTAGACCCTGAACAAGCTGTTGCCTTTGCCCAATCATTTAATGAAATGAATGTTGACGAGGCTAAGGGGAAGGTCAGTGAACTCAATGAATCATTTGGAGAATTAAAAAATATTAAAGATGACACTGCACAAACGATGCTTGAAGTTGACGAAGAAATTTCACAAAGGCTTGATGCAATAAAAGAAAATATGGATAAGTCTCTTGATGAAATGGTCGAAGAGATGAAATTGGATAGTGAAGCGGCAGATGCCGCAAAGCTTACAATGGACGGATACATATCCCAACTTAAATCTAGTGGTGACAATGCCGTTCAGCAAGCCCAGAGCATTGCAAGCAGAATCACAGCTGCATTAAGCATTGACGTTTCGTCGGCAGTTTCAAATGCTGCGGCTGCTGTTCGTGGGTTTACTGCAAATGTGAATGCTTACGCTTCCGGTACGCTATCGGCAGAACCCGGTATTGCATTGGTCGGTGAAGAGGGCCCTGAGCTTGTACGGTTCAAAGGCGGAGAAACGGTATATACTGCCGATGAGACGGAAAAGATCATTAGCGGTTACGCTGATAATCATCTCAATATTCCTCCTGCAGAATCTCCTGTAAAAAAGTTTGAAAACAAAACCGAATCAGTATCCCGCCGTGAAGTTGATCTCAATATCAACGGCAAAGGTTCTATAAACGTAAAAAGCAATATGGATAAGGAACAGGTGGCGGAGATCCTTATAGAAAATTTAAAGCCTGCACTTATGAGTATTATTTCAACTGAATTATTTGAGGAGGGCGAAGACTCTTATGACTTCTAGCAAATATCAAATATGGCTTGAAGCAGGAAAAAAGAAACATCAATTACCTGTGAATCCCGAAAGTATCAAGATCCAGAGAAACGGCAACAATCAAAGTGTAACCATTGCCGGACTTGGAGAAACTACCGTATTACAAGAACCCAAAGCCGTTACGATTTCATTTACGTCCTTTTTCCCTAAGACGTATTTCCCCGGCTGTACTGTGAAAAAACCTCTTTTACCCCATGCGTATATCAATGCAATATCTACGTGGCTTAACGAAAAGACTGTTGTCCGACTGTATATAACTAAATGCGATATTGTATGGTATGCAACGATTGAAAGCTTTTCCTACTCCCAAAGCGGCGGAGACGTTGGTTCTTATGATTATACCATTTCGCTGAAATCATATAAGACGGTAAGAGTGCGGCAGATAAATATTAACAAGAACAAAAAAGCGTCTGCTCCCAAAAAGACAAACGCAAGAGTCAATACCAAATCAAAGCCTAAGACCTATACCGTAAAATCAGGAGACAGCCTTTACAATATTGCCAAAAAGTATTACGGAGACGGCTCTAAGTATACTAAAATTTACGAAGCCAATAAAAAAATCATCGGCTCTAATCCTAATCTGATAAAGGCAGGTCAGGTCTTAACAATACCGTAAGGAGGCAAGTTATGTCCGATATCAGTTTAATTTTATACCGTGACGGTAAGACCTTCGATATTTCAGAACTTGTGGAAAGTATTAAATGGAAAGGGAGAAAGGGTTCTGCCGCACGTTCTGTAAGCATTTCGCTTTTGGACTGCAAAGGCGCACAAAGCGGAATAGATGTCACAAAAGGTCATCAATTGATTTTCAGTTATAAGGGCAAGGAATTATTTAGGGGTATGATAATGTCACAACAGCAGTCCGAAATCTTTAAAATGCCAATTACCGCCTATGATAACGGTATTTACCTGTCAAATAATAAAGATACATTCGTGTACGAGAACAAAACCGTACACGATATTTTTATTGATGTATGCAAGCGTTTCGGTATTAAA
>NZ_JAOQKH010000058.1:0-2403 GCF_025567485.1 Porcipelethomonas ammoniilytica
AATAAGCAGGAAAGGAAGTGTCCGCTATGCGGTCAGCCAATCACTGCCGAAACACAGTGGAATGTACGGGAACAAAAAGAAAATGGACAGATTGTCCGCTATCTCGTACATGACAAATGCTATAAACAAAATCGTTAGTTGACTAGCCGGCATCTATATTGGTAGATGCTTTGAATTGCTTGAGCCGTATGAGGGGAAACTCTCATGTACGGTTCTTAGAGGGGAAGGCGGTAGTAATACCGCTGACCTACTCGACCGACCAAGTGACCTTCAACAGAGAATCGGACGTATCGAAAGACAAGGCAATCAGAACGCAAAAGCGCACGTCTATAACTACGTCACGAAAGGTTCGTTTGATGCTTATTTGTATCAGACTTTAGAAGCAAAACAGCGTTTTATCGGGCAGATTATGACCTCAAAAACACCTGCACGAACTTGTGAGGACGTTGACCAACAGGCACTCAACTACTCCGAAATCAAGGCACTTTGTACGGGTGATGAACGTATCAAAGAAAAAATGATGCTCGATAATGAAGTTAAGGAACTCAATCTCCTGAAAGCCGAACACACCAACACTGTATTCGATATGCAGCAGACAGTAGCCACCACCCCTGCAAAGATTGAAAAGGCTGAAACAAGACTTGAAAATCTCAAATCAGACCGTGAAATACTCCGTCAGCTTCCGATTGATGAGGAAACTAAACTGCCCGTATTCAAAATCACCATTGACGGTACAGAATACACAGACCGCAAGGAAGCTGCACAGGCTCTTGAAGAAGTTGTGCTTGATTTCGTTAAAAGGAGTTCCGACAGTGAAAAGGAAATCGGCGAATTTCAGGGATTTAAGCTGACAGTTAATGCTGTCATGTTCGGCAATGAGCCTGATATTTCCATTATGATGAGTGGCTACGCTGAACATAAGTGTGTACTGACAAGCAGTTTTTCTGCAAATCTCAAGCGTATGGAATCAACTCTTTACAAGATTGACCAGACCATAAACGATGCGCAGAACAGCGTGAACAAGCTGAAAATGGATTTGGAGAATGCACAGCGTATTGTTGCTACTCCATTTCCTCAGCAAGCTGAACTTGAACAGAAAACGGAACGTCTTACAACTCTTACCGATGAACTTAATCAGGCAGCCATTGAAGCTAAGAAAAACGCTCCCGAAAAACAGCGTACCTGCTATTTTGAGAGGGCAAAACTCAAAAAAGAAGCTTTCAAGGACAGGCAGAAACCGGCTAAATCAAAAAATAATAGCAAAGATAAGAATGGAATAGAATAAGAGTAACAGTAACAGGCACGAACCATTACGTTTGTGCCTGTTTTTATTTTGTATAGCAACTGATAAGATTGTTCATTAACATTTCTGAATAAGCAGTTCTTAGTCCTGACGGACTTAAAATTTCCACCTTTCCATTGAATGAAAATACCCATGCAAAAAACGGCTGCGGAAATTCTGTTTTGATTGGAACATGAATAGTAAAATGGTTATATAATTCTTTATCTCTTAGCATAATAACAGATTTGCCGAAGCGGTCAATCACTACATTGCAATATTTGTTTTCAAGAGGAAAACGCAAAGTTACATATTCGCTCTTTCCACCAAACATAGAAAAAGAAGCTTTTATGTATTGTTCCAAATCAAGAGCCTCGTCTGGCTGATTACAAGATAAATTCAATAGTTCGATATTTTTCATACGGTCAAGGCGAAAGTTAGTATAGATATTTGGATATTTTTCATAATGCGATACAACATAGTAATGTTCACCGCACATAACCAATGCACATGGAGAACAGCGCCGTTTCTCTCCATTTCTAAGAACCAATTGTTTATTTATATCGTAATCATAATACTTAAAACTGATTTGCTGATTATTGCGAAAAGCAAAATTTATCATATCGATATTATCAAAAACCTGCTCATTATCCAACTTTATACGATTGGTGAGAGTAATTTTTCTACTGAGTATAGGTGCTTCATAAATACTGCACAGGCTTTCAAGCAGTTTGAGGAGTTTTTCTGAATCCTTAACAGTTAGAAAACGAAATGAAGCAATTGCATCGGCAAGTATTTTAAGGATACTGATTGAAAATGGTCTTTTTTTCAGGTGGTAACCTTTGTTATGAATGTATTCAATGTCCATGCCACTTATCATTAAAGCCTCAATATCGTCTTTAATCGTTACTTTATGTGCCGAATAGCCACAGGAATTTAAGTATTTTTGAATGATTTCTATTGAAATATAATGATTTGAATCTGTATATTTCTCAAACATTTCTTTTAAAGTCAGCAATCTACATTTTGAATTCATTCAGACACTGGTGCTATACTAAAAAAGTGGACAGCAAAAAGCGAAAGATGGTATAATAATAAAAAAAGGAGAGAAACACATGGAAAAC
>NZ_JAOQKH010000059.1:0-2259 GCF_025567485.1 Porcipelethomonas ammoniilytica
ATACATAGAAATAGGGCGAAAGCAGCACCGCCCTGTTTCTACCTCTCTTCTACATTGTTTTATTCCTTGATTTACAGCTGTTGAAATTAGACGGCTGTTATGCAGTCGGTAGTTTCAGTCGGTGCAACTCCGATAGACTGCGCCAAGCATTAGAGTAGTTTCCGGTTGCAACTATTTAGCCTGATTAGGATACGTCCGAAACGGTAAAACCGGCAGTATAAATATAACACCACCGTCAAATAGAGCGGTAGTTGGTATTTTCAGCAAAAATAATTGTTATAAATATAAAAATAAACATATAATATAATATTTATAATAATTATTGACTTTATTGGAAAAATATGTTAATATAGGAGTAAAGTATGATGTTGGTTGGTGATAAAATGAAAGTTTTTATTAGTTGGTCTGGAGATAAAAGTTTAAAGGTAGCCAAAATATTAAAGGATTGGATACCTTGTGTCATTCAAGATATCCAACCTTATTTTTCTACAGAAGATATTGATAAGGGTGCAAGATGGAGTTCTGATATTGCTAAAGAATTATCAGATGCGGATTTTGGTATATTATGTGTAACTAAAGATAATTTAGAATCACAATGGCTTAACTTTGAGGCAGGTGCATTGTCTAAAGCATTGGATAAGGTTAAAGTATGTCCCTTTTTATTTGATTTGAAACCTTCAGAGATATCAAATAGTCCAATTTTGCAATTTCAAATGACAAATGTTGATAGAGATGATATTTTTAAACTATTTAAAACTATGAATAAAGGTTTGGGAGAAAAAGGTTTAGAAGAAACTAGGCTAGAAAAAATGTTTGAACTTTCTTGGCCTAAAATAGACAAAGAGTTAAAATCAATTGAAGATGATATATCAAATTATCCACAGAAAGAATCAAGTAATCAAAATGAAATAATGGAAGAAATGTTGGATTTATTAAGATCTCAACAAATTATTTTAAGGGACCCTGAAAAATTATTACCTATCAAATATCTTGAAATGGTAATGAACTCCAGAACAAATATTGATAAAATTCCACGTAGATTATTGTCAGAATGGTCTTTTTTACGAACACAAGTACTTGAAGGAATCAGTTATTGTGGCGAAGATAATAAAATATCTAGATTTATAGAATTTATAGAACTTACAGATAAAATATTTTCTAGACTAGGATTAATTAATAATATAAGAATGCCATATAAGTTTTTAGAAAAGTCAATTATTGAAAATAATGATTCAGAATAACAACTAAGCATCTCCCCGGAGGTGCTTTTTTCATGATTAAATTTATTATGGTAGGTGGTGACCTTGAATGAAAATAATTTGATACGACCAGAAGATTTAACGCCGAGAAAGCGCAAGAAAAGCGGGTAAAGCTTCTGCGGCGGCAAGACGTAAAAAAAAGTCTATGAGAGAAAAAATGAAGCTTTTGCTTTCCTTACCAGCTTGTGATAGTGATTTAACAGAGCTTGAAGCTATGGGAATTCCGATTGAGGAATCTGATAATGAAATGGTTATACTTAAAGGGTTATTTTTGAGAGCGGCTACTGGAGACGTTGCAGCTTCAAAAGAAATTCGTAACATTCTTGGCAAAGATAACTCTTCTGAAGAACTTGCCTTGAAGAAAAAGGAACTAGCACTTAAGGAGAAACAATTAACAGGTGACACAGGTGAAAATGATATTGTAAAAAACTGGGTAGAAGCAGTGATTGGAAGTGATGAAAATGAAGAATGATAAGGTCTTAAAATTTTTCATTCAACGAATCCCCGAATACCGCAAATCTCCGAATACCGCAAATCTCCCGAACTGTTCGCCTATGAGGTTTGTCAGTTTGAGCCTGACAAATGGCAGAAGGAAGTATTTGCGGATATAGCGGAGTTTCCTAAAGTTACGGTGCGTTCCGGTCAGGGCGTTGGAAAGACTGGTTGTGAAGCTGTTTTGTGCCTGTGGTTTTTGTCCTGTTTCCCGTATTCCCGTGTTGTAGCAACTGCTCCCACTAAACAGCAGCTTAATGACGTACTCTGGGCAGAGGTTTCAAAATGGCAGTCAAAAAGTCCGCTCTTGAAAGCGGTTTTAAAATGGACTAAAACAAAGGTTTCCGTTGTAGGTAATGAAGAAAGATGGTTTGCTACTGCAAGAACAGCCACAAAGCCTGAAAACATGCAGGGCTTTCACGAGGACAACATGCTCTTTATCGTTGACGAGGCTTCAGGTGTTGCCGATCCGATAATGGAGGCGATTCTCGGTACGCTGTCCGGCGCA
>NZ_JAOQKH010000006.1:0-195890 GCF_025567485.1 Porcipelethomonas ammoniilytica
AGTAAAAAAATCCGGACAAATACTGATTATGAAATTAAAATTCCGTGTATATGAGGAGGGCGAATCATAATGGGATATATTCCGACAAATTGGAAAGATCATATTCTTTCCGATAATCGTTACCGTATCAATCAAAACAGCGACGGAACGGTTTCAATCACTCCTGCGGGAAAGGTCGTACAGCAGGGAACTCCTATGTCAGCTGAAAATTTTAATCATATGGAAGAGGGCATAAAAAGTGTGTCAGAGTTATCTGACAGCGCCAAAAAACTTGAAACAGCCCGTAAGATCAACGGAGTATCATTTGACGGAACACAGGATATAACGATAGATGTGACCGGCAAGACCCGCCGCTATGAATTGGGACCGTATGACAGCATTTCCAGATATTCTATGTTTGCCAGAACAAGCAATATTAATACGCTTGAAAACTGCGGAGCAACCTTGCTTGTGACAGACGCAGGCAATTTTGGTTCTCCCCAGACAGGCGCATGGCTGATACAATTAAGCAACCGTGAAAGCAAGCCGACTATGTCGGTTACAACGCTGCTGCCGCATAAAAGGGGTACAGTAAATTTTGGATATTATGAGGACAGTGAAAACGGTTATTTTTATTTTGGCGCATATACCGGAACATACCGTTCTGTTTTTGCAGTAACGGTTTTGAGGGGTACAAATGTAACGCTGTCTGATTTCGGCGATACTGCGGACGCTCCGGGCGGCTGGACAACGGTAACTCCGAGAATCTTACAGGACAATACCAATTTGCAAAGCTATCTTCCATTGACCGGAGGAACGCTGACCGGTGATTTAATTGCGCCGCACATAAAGCAGTCCCAATCGGGAACACTTCTTGCTGAAAACTCAACAAATGAAAACAGTCTGACGGTAACCAATGCTGAGATAGCAAAATATTCACTGCTGTATATGGCTGCAAGCTTGACGGAAAGAGAGACGGTAAACTTTTGTGATGTGATTCCGATTTCCGCTATTGTGGCAGGAGCGGTATTTACAAAGCAGATTTATACGGGTACAAGGATTTATACTTATACAGTCACCTGTACAAGCGCAGGAGTATTCACATTAACGCAAACTAACTCCACAGGTACAGCAGGAACGTTGAGATTAAAATTGTATGTTATTTAGGAGGTTAATTATGAAAACATGGGCAAAGCGTTCACTTAGAACATTTTTACAAACGGCTGTAGGTTACATAGCGGTAAATATCGCTGCAACGGATTTAACTGTAAAATCCGCTGTTTTGGGATTAGCTGTATCAGCTGTCTCGGCAGGTCTTGCGGCGGTTATGAACTTGAAGGAGAACTAAATGAATAAATACAGAAAAAAGCCTGTAATTATAAAGGCTATACGATGGACTGGAATTAATTTGGAAGAAGTCAAAGAATTTGTAGGCGAAAGTTTAATTTATGATATTCAAGATGCAGCTTGGCAGTGTGGAAAGGGTATTCCGAGTGTTGATATGAAAATAAAAACATTAGAGGGAGATATGGTCATAACTAAGGGTGATTATATTATTAAGGGTGTTAACGGTGAGTTTTATCCATGTAAACCAGATATTTTTGAAAAGACGTATGAAATTATAAAATAAAGTTGACATATTTCCATAATTGATGTATAATAATAAAAAAGGGGCATACCGATAGACGGTCGCTCCCTCATATTGGTTATTAATAAACCGCAAAGTTGGGAGCTTGGGCGGTTTATTTCTTTATATTCTTGATAACTTCATTAAGAGTCACAAGGATTAAGAAGACAATGATTGATTCCATTATCTATCACCTCCTTGCCTGCTTATTTCGCCTGCCCTAGTGGGGACGATAAGTAAGTTTATGGCGTAAGGAGGGAACAACCGCCTACCGAACGCAATAGGAAAAGCGTTCGGCAGACTTGCCCTAAAGATGGCAAGCCTACCGTTTCAGGTATGCCCATAAACATTATTATACTATAATCGGCATAATATGTCAATATGCACTCTGTTTTTACAGGGTGTATTTTTTATATCTAAATTTAAGAAATGAGGTAAATAATAATGAGTAAAAAAGTATTTATAGGAGTAGGGCACGGTGGAACAGACAGCGGAGCGGTTAAGTACATAGTCGAAAAAGAGTATACACTGAAAACAGCCTTTGCACTGTCTGAAATTTTAAGTAAATACGGAGTTGATTTTAAGCTGTCACGTACTCAGGATATTGATACCGATATGGACAGTAAAGTCGCAATGTGTAATAAATATGCTCCTGATCTGGTTGTGGATATTCATTTCAATGCAGGCGGCGGACAGGGCTTTGAGGTATATTACAGCCGCGTGGGAGGTACGTCAAAGACGTTGGCAAACAATATTAATACAGAAGTACAGAAAATCATGTCGAACCGAGGTGTTAAGACTAAGCTTGGCAATGGCGGTTAGGTATTAACAAATACGGCATGGATAAAAATAAGTCTTTCGGTGACGGTACGCTGAAAGCAGTAAATTATCTTCTTGATAAGTGGGGATATCAGCAGAATGGTATTGCAGGGGAAAATTTTATTAAACGTCTGCATACTGAAATTGAGAATAAAGTGAAATAATTTGCAAAATTTATAAAAGTGTGGTATAATTAATTTGTTGAAAAAATATACCGCAGAAACAATACAAAGCTAAACCCGTCGGGAATTTCCTGACGGGCTTTTTTATACTTTTGACAATTTCTTTAAAATATGATATACTATTATGCACAGGGAAAAAATGTTATACATTTTTGCGGAGCGGGGTAGAAATATTTCGCTCTATTTTTTATATAAATTTAAGCGGCAGGATCTCTCCTTGCCGCTTGTTAGTTTTATGAAAATTTGGTTTAGTATTATCTGATTTAAGAATACAGCATATCATATTCAGTTTTTAAAATACAATCTACCCAGCCTATAGCGTATGCTGTAACAGGACCGATCATGCATGGATGAGCGCCTTTCACCATAATATCTTCATTGTAATGTTGAGACATGTATGTATTAGTATATAAATCAGGTGCACCGAATAAATGTAACATTTCATGCATTACAACTGCTGACCCTCTGCTATCATTATAAATTAGTGATTTTTCGTTAAATTCTTCCCAGTTTCCAATAACAGAATATGATCTTCCGTTACGATTAACAAAAATGACGTAAGATATTCCGTCAGCTCCATAATGACTTAAAAGAGTACGTCTGCCATCGTATGTTAATTCAGGAACATCGTCAAGTAATGAAAATATATATGTACTTGATGTTCCGTTTAAAATATTTGTTAATTCGGAATTCTGGACTGTTTTAGTAACTTCAAGCAAAGAATTTGAATTACTTGTAACAAAATTAACACTTTTACCATATTTACCGGCTTCTATTGAAATTTTATTTGTAGCGTCAGATACTAATTCTCTTTTGGCAGTTTTATCGGCGGAAGAAAATTTTGTTTGATTATCCTCTAAGAAAATTGTAAATACTAACTGTTTTCCTGTACATAATTTTGCCGGACCTAAATTATAATTTGGATGTTTTGTTACAGTATAATTATTAGTATAATATGGAGTATATTTAAAAGAAGAACTTTGCATGTATCTGTTAGTAGGATTAATGTTAATATTACTTAAGGATGTACATTGAAAAAACACATCATTTCCCATATAATTTACAGAATCCGGAATAAAAATATTGTTTAATTTGCCACAATGTGCAAACGCTTCCCAGCCAATTGTAGTTAAACGTGAATTACTTGGAATATTAACGGTTTTTAAACTTGTACACCATGAAAAAGCTGTTGGTTCTATACTTTCAATTGTATACGGAATAGAAATTGAAGTTAACCCATAGCATGTCTGAAACATTGACCTTGGGATTGTTTTTAAATATGTAGAATTTATTTTTACAGAAGTTAATGACTCACAGCCGTAGAAAATAAGTTGTTCTAAGTTTTGTATTGTAGATGGAAGAGTAATGGATGTGATTTTTTTGCATCGTCTAAAAGCGCACTCCTTGATTTGTTGAACACCGGAATTAATATTAACATATTGTAAATTAGTACAATCTTCAAATGCAAATGCACCAATTACTTTTACTGAACCAGGTATTGTAACGTTAGAAATATTTGTATTATCTTCAAAAGCTCTTGATCCAATTGTTGTTACAGAATACCCATTTATTGTACTGGGTATTGAGATTTGTGAAGATGTTCCGTTGTAACCTGTAATTGTAATTTGATTATTGCTAATATTATAAACAAAACCATTAGATGTTGCTTCAGCACTAGCTGATATTGATAGATTCTTAAATACAAGAATACTATCATTTGATGTAATTGAAAATGCAGCAATAAAAACAATGGAAAGTAAAGCAGAAATAATTTTATTTGTTTTTTTCATAATGATTCTCCTTAAATTAATTTTTTTAAGCATGCTTATAAACACATTATATACCAAAAATTTACAGAAATCAACATATAAATATAAAATTAATCAAATATTTACATTATGTCTATATTTTGTATAAATATAAAGTGTAGAATATAAATACAGTTTGTGACTGTTTACCATCTTTTCATTAAAAGTCCCCACTTGCTTTATTAAGTTCAAGTGGGGATTTTAATTTTTTACTTTTGGTTGCATATCCGATAGAAAGTAAAAAACATTTAAAGGTGACTTCTAAAAATTCTATTTTTGAGTTTTTCGGCTAGTAACCAAAGTGAATCCAACTGAGATGAAAGCATTTAAAGAACATACCACTTAAACTGAGCAGCCGAAGTATTATGCGTCCATATCTGAATTGGTGCACCTGACCCAGTAGACGGTCCTTCAATATCCATTGTCATTGTTGAAGCAGCTTTCGGTCGAATATAATAAAGATTGCTGCCAGCGCTGCTTTTTTTCCATTTCTGTGTATCATCAGCGGCATTAAACGTTTTGAGAATCAGGTTCGAACCATCTCCTGTTCCGCTTATTGACACAGCTTTGGCATTATCCGGAGTCAGTATATAGAAATATTCGTCGCTGCACTGTACAAAATTCCATTCATATTGCGTATTGCTTTGAACAACATTTGCTTGTGAAGGTGAAACAAATAAATTACTATAATTACTTTTAATAGAATGCTTTTCAACTGTACTCATAGTATTCCATTTAAACTGATCAGGATCTGTGCCAAATTCCCATATCTGAATTACTGCGTTTGAAGCTGTGGATGGACCTTCAATATCCATCGTTTTTGTCGGAGCTGATTTTGGTTTGAAATAATGAAGCAGACCAGTTCCGGCATTGAATTTATTCCATTTCTGGTTGTCTGCACCGCCATTGAATGCAGTAAGTATCAAGTCAGAACCGTTGTCTGTACCACTTATTGTTATAGCCTTAGAATTATCTGATGTTAATATATAAAAATATCCATCACCTGAATCTACAAAGTTCCAATAATATTTGTTATTACTCTGAATAACTTTTGATCCTGAAAAAGCAACATACAAATTGCTGAATTTGCTGTTTATATACTTTGGCAGGATATCCGACCATTGAGGCCAGTTACTTGGAGCAGAAGGCTGATTTAAGCTATATATAGCCGGCGGAGCTGATTTACCGTTATCAGGAGTATTCCCACCTGACTGAACCCACACATAGCTATTGCTGCTGTCCGTACCCCAATCGCAGTTTTGGGTTACATTCCATTCAACATCAGCCCATGTAGTTTCCTTATATGGGAAATATGAATTTGTAATTTTGTTATTTTTCCATGACTCCCAGTTTTTTGTACTGGAATTACGACCATAAGCACGTCTTAACCTGCATCTGCGTTTTAAATTGCCGTTAAATGTAAAGTCCTCCTGAAACATAGAGCTTTTGTTTAGTGTACGGTTAGCCTGAGGGAAACTGATAATTGCTGCAAGAAACCAGTCACTTGCTCCTTCTTCACGAACCCATTGCGCATAATAAGTTTTTCCATTTATAGTTTTGGTTCCTATGCACATTGTATACCATTTTCCTACTGTCCAGGTATAGTTGGTAAAAATGTGTTTTCCTTCTCCCTCGCCGCCGAAATCAAGATAATTCGGATCGCTGTCAGCGGATAAATATTCGATTTCCGGAAGCATACTGCCATCATTCCATATAGACAGCAATATTTTATATTGACCTCCAGAATACTGAAAACCTGCATAGCCTCCGGACCAGTTATGAACAGCCCAGTAAGTATTGTTGGCTACTGTTTCACAGTACCAATCTACAATTACGAAATCATAACTTCCTCCGTCCGTCCAATCAACATACATATTCGGCGCTTGATTTTTTGGTGTTAAAGTAGTATCTGCCATAACGATTCCTCCTAATTAAAAATATTAATTTCATATAACCACAACATTTTTGACTTCCGGTTAACTATTTACAATGTCTCTTATAAATATTCTTTTTTAATTATACAATATAACCAATAATTTTACAATATTTACCATATATATTATGCCTACTTTTTAAAATTTTCTACATTTTGCCATAAAATAACAAAAATATTTTTGGAAAAATTGCTAAAAAATACTTTTAAAATAATATATTTAATATATCTATCTATAATGTTCATATGAATTAGCACATATGGAAATTGTTTCAGCAATATTATATCAATTAACAAGAAATCTAACACCTGAAGAAATTAAAGCAAGCGGCTTTGACACTTATTTTGTTGATCATACCACAGGCATATATCCTGTTGCCGCTTCCGGAACACCGTTTACAGCAGCGTATTTTCAATCTAAAGGTGACCCTATAACTGATCTTGTGGAGGATATGGCGGCAGATGGTACTATCATACAAAGGCTACAAGTCTCAAAAGTGCCTATTTTACGTGGTTTTAGAGTTTAAAAAGTAGGACATGCCTTACCATTGCTACAATCTCACATGGGTAACGTACGTAAAATATGATAAAAACAAACGGATTCGTATACTTATTTTTGTTGATTTTAAAGTATAATCCTTAAATTTGCTAATTGCAAAGAAATTCATAAAAAAATACTGTCAAGGGCACGAAGTGTGCATTTACCCTTGACAGTATTTTTTTATGAATTAAAATGGAAGTGCAGATTTAAGGATTAATTGTCATATCCGCAGAATATGTGAATAGTATATAATAAGATGTATTAATAGTAGTGCATATTATTGAAATTGACCCATAAAAAGTCGCTTAGTTGGATACTAAGCGACTGACTATTTTCAACTAAATTCTATCTTTATTTTACACGGAATTAGTAAAAAAGTCAAGAAAAAACATAAGTCAAGTCTGAAAAATCTACAATTTTTATAAATATAAATGTTGGTTTTTAAGTATAGTAAACAATAAAATATGAGATTTATTTTTATTAGGGGTCAAAATATGGGTCAGCGGACAGGAGGTTATATACATGGCAAAACGTGGAGAAAACATCAGAAAACGAGCAGATGGAAGATGGGAAGGACGATATATCGAAGCATATTCAAGCGATGGAAAAGCCGTTTACCGTTCTGTTTACGGAAGAACATATACAGAAGTGAAAGAAAAATTATCGTTGAATAAAAAACTTTGCAGTCAAAATATAAGCAATAAAATCAACATGGAAGAATTATTCAAAGAATGGCTTTATATCAAGGAAAAATCAATTAAAATATCCTCAGAAGTAACATATCGTTATCTTATAGACAAACATTTTATTCCGCATTTCAAAAATGTAAAAGCAATGTACCTCACAAGTGAGCTTGTACAAGATTTTATATCAAAAAATAACCAATTATCGCCCAAAACTGTGTGCGACATGATTTCACTTTTAATTCAAATAATAAAGTATGGGCAGTCAAAGAAATATATAAATTACTTTGATTTTGATTCGATTATATATCCAAAATCGCTGAAAGATGAACTGCCTGTTTTGAAAAATTCCGAATTTATAAAGCTTGTAAATTATGTACAGACAAACTTTGAAATACAGAAAACAGGAATTTTGCTGTCATTATTTATGGGTATCAGATTAGGAGAAATTTGCGCTTTGCAATGGGAAGACGTGAATTTTTATGATGAAACAATTCATATCGGAAAGACAATGCAAAGACTGAAAAACTTAGATAAAAATGCTAAGACAAAAACTAAAATTGTGATTGACACTCCTAAAAGTCAAAAGTCGATTCGTGATATTCCGATACCGTCATTTCTGCTTGAATTACTTAAAGAGTATAAATCAGGCGATAAATCGTATATTTTAACCAGCACGACTGATTATATTGAGCCACGTTCTTATCAGAAAAAATTTAAAAGTTGTCTTGAAAATGCAAGAATACCCGATACAAATTTTCATGCATTAAGACATACATTTGCAACAAGGGCAATTGAGCAAGGTTGCGACATTAAAAGTCTTAGTGAAATGTTAGGACACTCAAGCGTAAAATTCACTATGGAACGCTATGTACACCCATCAAATGAGCATAAAAAAATGAACCTGGAAAAGCTTGCCGTTTTCTATTAAGGGTCAAAATTATGGTCAAGGAAAGTGGATTTCTCTCTATTTTGCGTTGTTTCCTAATGAAAAGTCGCTTAGTATCCAACTAAGCGAACTGATTTCACGATTTGGGTCATTATTATGATAACCTATTTTGTGGGAAGTATGCAAATTTGGAGATGGTTTTATGAGAAGTAAAAAAAGAACTATTGGGATTTTGATTGTGGTTATTGTTGTGTTGTTAGGATTTGCAGGTTCGTTGCTTGTCTATAGAAATAAGTTATCGTCTGAGAATAATTCAGATGTTTATACAGCAGTTGATAAAGAAATATATGAAAAAATTGTTAATGATGCATTTAAAAACGCAAGTTTAGAAGAAAGAAAAGAGATCGCATTAAATGTTCTTAATACGCTTGAAAGTGAAAACAAAATTAAAAAAGATTCAATCAAATTTAATGATGAATATAATTGCTATTTTTTCTTATATAGTAATGGTGCAGAGGGCTCTATTATATTAGATGATTGTTTTTCTTCGCTTGAAACAAATAATAATATTAATGAAGATAATAGTAAAAATGATAGCATATTTGATATTGAAAAAGGCAATTTTGAAAAAAGTATTTCAAGTAATTATTTTAACAAAACTTATATAGAGAGTGGCAATAACAATGCAAATGGATATATTAAGGAAAATTTATCAACGTATAACTTAACTTATTATCCAAAATCAGCTTTAATTATTGATTGTATGGATAATGATTACGAACGGAATTTAAATAATGTTCTTTCTCAAACGTGGACTACAAATGATTTAAAAACTGATGTAAGATCAAACGTTACTGTAGAAGAATTTAAAACAATTCTAAATGGATCTGATGGTCATAGTGGTTATGATTTTATAAATATAGATGCACATGGTTTTATAGATTATAATGGTAATCCTACTGTATTTTTACAGGAAGAGATGAATCCATTTGAAAATAATTATTCAGATGATAGGGATGCCAAAAGAATAGGCACAATATTTGGCTTTTTGGGTGGGGAATATTATTTAAAATATAATTTTTTTGAATATTATTATTACAATGCATTAACTGATGAAATAATATGGTTAAGTTGTTGCAAAGGATACACTAATGATATATTGGTTGGAACTCTTGCTAATGATTGTAATGCAAAAGCAGTAATTGGATTAACAGATACAGTAATCGCAGATTATGATAATCGAATGAGAGATTTTTTTATTCACAAACTGTTATTTGGATATACTGTAAATGAGTCGTTGAAAGAAGCAAAATCTGTTTATGGTAAAGATGATGCAGAATGGTATCTTAGAAAATATAATAAAAAAGATAATACCCCTGCTGAATGTAAAAACTATAATGGCGGAGATGAAACTTTAGTAGAATTAGTAAGCATAAATACTAATGAAATGCTTTCGGGTACAGTTACAGACGAAAGCAATAATCCAATAAAAGACGCTGAAATTATAATAAACAATGTACGGGGTATGTCACATGGAATTACTGCAACTACAAATGAAAATGGTGAATATACTTTAGAATGTCCGCAAGATAGCTATAAAATAGTTGTTAAGGCTGACGGATATGAAGTTTTTGAAACAGATGATTTTGTAAATGTAGTCTATGGTGAGGAAAATATATTTAATATCACTTTGAAAAAAGTGATTGAGCCAACTGACCACATTGAACCCACCTTAAACTACACAGCAGTAGATTTAATAGAAAAAAACATACCCGAAATAATTTCGCTTATGAATGGAGAATATCAGATTATCAAAACAGAAAATGACGGATATATTTACATTCAAAATCAATCTGTATTATCTGGAATGGAATTTTATGTTCAAGTTTCGGGTGACGATATTATATCAGCCAACAATGGCGAAGAAATTCATAGCGATACATTAAAAGCAAAATTAGAATCAGGAGAACTAACCTTAGACGGAATACAAGTCAATAAATCAGGAAAAGTTAGCGAAACTATTCAAGCCGATATGGATTATAAATCATGCAGTAAAGTATTAGGTGATTTTAATTGTATCGGTGGTACTGGTGGCTATTTAGGTGGTGACGTAAGTTCTTTATCGTATTATTATAATGATAAAAACGCAAAAGTAATATTGAATTTTAATATACCAGAGGAAATTTATAAAGATTTAATCTTGGGTAAAATTAGTTCTGTTTCATCAGAAGAAATGAAATCTTATAATCCTAACTTGCGGAATGTTGTTATTAGAAAAGTAGAAACAGTTACTACTATGCAAACAGAAGCAAAAGAAAATCTTATCGAGCTAGTTCCATCTGGAAAAATTTCATGTTATGGTGAACATCGTGGAGCAATAACAAATAATGGAGATTTATATCTCTGGGGAAATAACAGCGACGGACAACTTGGAACAGTTACAGATGAATTTATTAAAGTATATTGGGATAAAAATGGAATCAGTTCAACACCTATAAAAGTAATGGAAAATGTAGCTTGTGCAAGTTTAGGATATGACACAAGTGCAGTAATTACAAATGATGGTAGTCTTTATACATGGGGGTGTGGAAGATATGGAAGATTGGGCAATGGCGATGATGATAATAGTATAGAACCAATAAAAATAATGGATAATGCAGTTTCGGTTAGCTTAGGTTTTGAAGCTGGTGCAGTAATTACGAATGATAGCAGTTTATTTGTATGGGGCTACAATCTTTATGGATTGGGAAATGGTGATAGTGGTCCATTCAAATCACCAGTCAAAATAATGGATAATGTAAAAAAAGTTAAACTTGGAGGGGATAATGGAGCAGTAATTACTAATGATGATGTACTATATATTTGGGGGAGTAATATTTGGGGACAACTTGGAAATGGTGAAACGACAGATAATATGAAATCTCCAGTACAAGTAATGGACAAAGTTAAAGATATATCATTTGGAGATTATTATTGTGCAATTTTATCTAATTCAGGTGATATATATATTTGTGGTCGAATAGTAACAAATAAAGGCGTTATTGGTACAGCTTCAGTTCCGACTAAACTCGAAATATCACAACAAGCAAAAGAAATAAGTTGTTGTGGTAATACGATTTATTTTATAGGAGAAGATGATTGCTTATATGAAATGGTAAAACATAATTCACCGGTAAAAATAATGGAAAATGTAAATTGCATAAGTTCTAATGTTGCAATTACTAACGATGGTTGTATGTATACATGGGGGTCAAATGAATGCGGTCAGCTTGGTAACGGAACAACAGAAGATAGTGAAGAACCTATTAAAGTTATGGATAATGTTATGTTATCATAAAATTAAATTAAAGGAGAATTTAAAATGAAAAAACGGTATAACAAATTGGTGGCATATTTGCTAATGGACTTTTCAGCGCTTATTTTATTACTTCCAGCCGGTTTGGTAATACAAAGCAGTGAGTTTATTTTAGCAGGTATTATAAGCATAATTCTAACCATTTTATTGACATTGTACATAAACAGCAGAACGCCAAAAGGCGAACGTGTTGGAACATGGTTTCGTGCATGGTGGCTTGGTTTCAAAATAGCTTTTAAAATTGCTATGTGCTGTACATTAATTCTAATACCTACTATGTTAAAATGGAGTATCAATATTGCTTCATGTGATGCGTCCTCAAATTTGAATAATGGAGAACGATTTATTTATGATGAAAATGGAAATATGTACGAAGTAATGAATAACGAAAATATTAAAGATGAAAGCGGAAAATGGCACAGGGTATGGACTAATAGTGACGGTTATAAGTTTATAGAAATCAACGGAAATAAAGTTTATTTAAGATAATATATTTCCTTATTTCCCACCCCAAAGTCCAAAATATTAAAAAACTCCCCGATATGTTCTTTTAAAACATATCGGGGACTTTTTTAACTATAGGTCGTTAAGGGGTTAAGGAAAACTTTACTTCGCAAGCTCGTCAAATTCTTCAAGATGTTTAATTCTTAGTGTAATTCTTGGGTGACTGGCAATCATTTTTTGAATAATGGAACTGTTATCGCCCAAAGATATTTTTTCAAGCAAATAAAGTGCTTCAATCATGTCCGTATCATAGCCGATAGAGTAAGAAAACAAATCCGCTTTAAACTCATTTTTACGGCTGTTTACCGACAAAATCACCTGTAATCCGAAATTCAAAAACCAAATAGAAAACTCAAAATAAAGCCTTATTAAAAGCATTAATGCGGAAAAAATACTGCGTTTTCCAGTAAATGCACTCTGAATCCAATCCAATAATAACAAGAATAATCTTGCAATAAGTACAAACACGGAGAGAATACCATTTCCAACAATCGCATATATAGTTGCCATTGTATCACCATGTACAAGATGTGCAATTTCATGCCCGATAACTGCTTTTAGTTCATCTTCGGTGAATGTATGCATTGCTCCCTTGGTGACTGCAATCGTATTTCTTCCTAACGCCATAGCGTTGACTGTCATATTGTCTATTACGCAAATTTCAATCTTTCTGAGTTTTTTGTATTTCTCTTTGGCACGTTCATAAACTTCCCCAAATAACGGCTGTAAATATTCTGTTTCCCGTTTCGTTTCAAGCGGGCGAACTCTGTTTAATAACCTCAAAAGCTTCTCGCCTAACGGACTAAATCCAATGATAAGTGATACTGCATAAACCACAAACACAATTAAAAAACTTTTTTCCGTACCGCCTAAAAGAATCGATGAAATTACATAGTAAAATATAGAACAAACAAGATAAACCGGGTTATTTTTCCAAAACCGAAAAAGAAAAAGTATACTTCTTTCAATATCGTCAATTAATCTGTCAATCATAGGAACTCCCCCTAAAACGGCTTAAAAACGTGTAATTTACTGTGAAAATATTCGTCTCTTGAAAGAAAAATGCCATATCCCGTTTGTAACTGCTTTATCTCGTCAGGGTGATATAAAAATTCTCGCACTCGTCTTGCAGAACCAAAGCCCGTTTGTGTGGTGTCAAGTCCTTTCTGCTGTAGCTGATACGTCACTTCCATGGTCTGTCTTGTGCCCAAAATGTTCGCCCAATTTTCGGAATTTATAGCACTATTTTGTCGTAACACAAGATAGTTGTTGCAGTTTTCAATAATCTGCTGTGTAAAATCTTCGTTTTCTGCACTTGCAAGGTCGGAAAGACTTTGCGTTGCAAGAACACAAGTGACATTTGCACTTCTTGATTTGTTCACAAGGTCAATGAGTGTTTTGGAAGCGTATACATTAATTTCATCGAACAAGAAAAATGTTCTGTTATTACTCTGAAAACGCTGACTTATCGCTTTTTTGCTGTCAATCAAGACTAATCGACCAAAGGCGGGTGATATTTCGGGATAAATGAGCGGATTCAAGATAAATAAAATAATTGCCTTTTCCTGCAATGCTGTTGCAATATCAATTCCAGTATCAGAGAAAAGTTCTCCCAATTCACTTTCGGAAATGGTTGAAAATCTTGCAATTGAATTTTCTGCAATTTTTCCCGAAGTCTTGGCGATTTCAAGATTTTCTAAATGTTTTTCTTTGGAAATTCTCTTTTCTTTCACCAACTGCATTGACAGTGCCGAAAATTTATCCAGTTCCATATGTTTTACAATCGTTTGGAATGAAAGCGGAATTTCTGCTTTGTTCATCAACAAAATCAATCGCTGTAAATAGCGTTCCGCATTGACCTTGTAATGCTCCTCCGACCAGTCTGTCATATTGATAAGCATATCTTTTGCAACAGTTGGAGAAGTATTGCAAAAAGGATTATATGTATCTGATAAAGACGGATTTGTTAAATTAATGCAGTAAATTTTCTTGCGGTAACGCTTGTTTAACTGCGTCAGAACATCTAAAATACTGCCTTTTCCTGTATCTCCTTTGCCGTCTACAATCAGCATGGGAAAGTCTTTTTTCATGCAGTTCTGCATATAATTGCTGAGTGCAACGGTTTTTCCACTACCGGTAGTTCCGCAAATAAAAATATGCTTTGCATTATCAGGGGAAAAAATCGGCTTTCTGCCGTTATATCCCAATAATGCGGAATTGGTTTCATTTAAGTTTTTCTGTTTCATTCTTTGTTTCACCCTCTTAAAATCACGGCGAAAATTAAACAGCTTTCGCATAAAAACAGTTTGTCTGCAACCGTGGATAATAATACAGATTGGAATTATAAAAATCAGAATTTTTATAATTATTTCATATTTTTTAAGTCCGTTCAAATAGATTAAAAATCATAGCTTGTCACCTCATAGTAAATTGATTTGTTACATTATATGCCGAAAAATAGGCTTGTATGATGTGGGACAAGGTATAAAAAATAGAAGTAATGTTTAACATCACTTCTATTAAATTTATATTTTTATGATAGATTACATATTTGTTCGCACACTGTATCACTCATTAAATATAGTTCAATACAATCTTTTAATTGTTTTTTACAATCTTGCTGAAGCATAACCTTTTGTAAACTTTTTGCGGATAGTTCATGATAGTTTTTATTTTCAGATTCTTCTAATTCTATCAATTCATCAAAGTAGTATTCTCTGATATCTAACAGTGCTTTCATAGATTTAGCGTTTTCAAAACATTGTTTGAGTTCTTCCAGTTGATTATTCTCTGGAATGCTTCTCCATAAATATAGCATAGAAAGAGCATTTTTCAATTGTCCTTCAAATGTATTTTGGTCGGCTTTTTGATATGTTTGAAAATATTCTTTGTCCTTTTGAATCAAATTACAATATTGTTTTACTAATTCATCTGTATTCATTTACTTTCCCTCTCTTTCAACGTTAAATTTTCCTAAAGTATATCATATATAGTTTGAAATCTCAACATATAATCGCTATTTCAGACTTTGCATATAGTCAGTGATTTTCTGTAAAGAAAGTATTTCTATGTTGGTATAATATCTCTGGCTGTTATTCAAAACGTTTAAAATTGCCGTCTGATAATCGGGAACGACCCATATTTGCGTATCATATTCCATGAAATTATCCTTAATAATATTTAACAAGCGGTTATTTGCTTTCCTCGTCAGCTCGACTTCCACGCAATTTGTCTGTTCATCTTTTGTAAAAATAAAATCGGCTCTGTGTCTGCGTATTCCAAAACCGTCTGACTGGTGCAATTGCTTTTCCGTTGTTATGTCGTTTAAAGACAAGTTTTCTTTGTGCATGAAATAAATTGCCGTATCTAAAACTGTTCTGTCATGTACGATTTGTTCAATCTTGACTTTTTCCGTACCTGTTCCGACCTGTATAAGCGATTTGCCTTTGGCTGTCAAAAAATAAATACTTGGCACACCATACAAAAATTTTTTGCGTTTCAAATATCCTGCTTCAATTAAAATCTTCAATCTTCTGTCTGTCGCTCTCTGTCCCGAAAAATTGGCTAACCATCGAATGTGTTTACTTCCGCACGCTCTCCACCTGTCAACCTCTCTTAAAATCAACTCGTCTCTTTCTGTTAATCTCACCTGTTCCACCACCTCTTATATATAATTAAATAATAATAAAAAATAAGAATATAAATAAAAATAAATATTATAACTTGCTCACAGCTTCGGTGAATTGCAAATATAATTTATTATATGTATTGCACGATGTTATAGTGGGGTCTCGTATGAAATAGGAGACCCCACTATAACATCGGCAATTGTAATTCGCCGAAGCTGTGGGTTTTCTCGTTATATCTTTATTTTTATGCTCTGTCTTTTGTGATTAGTACACTTTTGTTACCTGTTGGTGGAACAGGGGAAATTAATATAATCAGTAATTTTGTAAATATTTTGAATAAAAGACAAGCAGTATTACATAACAATACAACAGAGAATGGAGGGAGTTGTATTGTCAAGAAAACAAATTATAAATGTGAAAAATACATTTCAAAGTAAAAGCGAAAAGGAACGTTCACAAAATTACACAAATAAATGGATAAGTATTATTAACAAAAATGAAGCTGATAAAGTTAACAAAAAGTTCAAATAGTTCCCTTTACAAATCGGCTCAAATATTGTATTATAGATACATACGAACCGATTTGTTTTTATCAAATCCGAAAGGAGAAGATGAAGCAATGAAGGTAGCAATTTATTGCCGTCTTTCTGAGGAAGATAAAAATAAGCTTTCAAAAGAAGACGACAGCGAAAGTATTCAAAATCAAAAATCTATGCTTATTGAATATGCGGTGCAAAAGGAGTGGGAAATTTACAACATTTATAGCGATGACGATTACACGGGTGCAGACAGAAACCGACCTGCGTTTAATCAATTGCTAAAAGATGCAGAACAACACAAGTTTGACATTGTGTTATGCAAAACACAATCAAGATTTACAAGAGAACTGGAAATCGTTGAAAAGTACATACATGGATTATTTCCGATATGGAATATCCGTTTCATAAGTATTGTAGACAATGCCGACACGGAAAACAAAGGCAACAAAAAAGCCCGTCAGATAAACGGACTTATTAACGAATGGTACTTGGAAGATATGTCCGACAACATTAAAAGCGTTCTGACTAATAAAAGGCGCAACGGCTCACATATCGGAGCATTTGCACTGTATGGATACCAAAAAGACCCTAATCAAAAAGGGCATCTGATAATTGATGAAGAAGCAGCGCAGGTGGTTCGTGAAGTCTTTACTTTGTTTTCGCAAGGTATGGGAAAGAGTTCAATTGCAAGATACTTAAATGAAAAAGGTATTCCAAATCCTACAGAGTACAAGCGTTTACATGGTCTGCGATATAAACCACCTGTAACTAAACAAAGTACGCTATGGAGATATTTTGCTGTTGCAGATATGCTCATTAACGAAATCTATATCGGCAACATGGTTCAAGGTAAGTATGGGAGCGTTTCCTATAAAAGTAAGAAAAACAAGCCTATTCCAAAGGAACAATGGATTAGGGTAGAGGGAACTCATGAACCGATTATTGATATGGATTTATGGAATACGGTTCAAGAAATGATTAAACAAAAAGCAAAACCTTTTTCTAATGGTGAAATAGGAATTTTTGCAAAAAAAGCAAGATGTATGTACTGTGGTTACGTTATGCGTTCTACAAAATCTCATGAAAGACGTTATCTGAAATGTGCAACCAAGAATGCCTGCAAAGACGCTTGTATCGGTTCTTTTATCTCCGTTTCTGTTCTTGAAGAATATGTGCTGTCAGAATTAAAAAATCTGTCTGCAAAATATCTTGATATGGACGAACTTGAAAAGAATGTTGTTTTTAATCAAAAACTGGACGAAAAGAAACAAATTCTTGAAAACCAGTTAATAGAATATCAAGCGAAAATGGTTAATTGCTCGACAGGTATCAAAACGCTTTATCTTGATAAAGTTAAAGGTATCTTAACCGAAGATGATTTTATTCAATTATCCGCTGATTTGCACAAGGATAAAAGCACATATGAAAATTTAATAAGTGAATTATCCTCACAGATTGCAGAAATTGAAAAAAAACAAACAAATACGGCAAGCAACAAAGAACAGCTCAAAGAATATCTGTCTTTGGAGCATCTGACACACGATATTGTAAATCAATTAATTGATTTTATCAGTGTTGGAAAACGTGACCCAGAAACAAAGGAAATACCTATTGAAATCAACTGGAAATTTTAATTTTTAAATGCTTATGGCGGATTGTCGCAGAGCAAAAAGCACGTTCCACCTATGATAATATACTTCGTCTTGCAGATGATCCGGACGTACGTGATCCTATTAAATTTTTACGTGAAAGAGAAATTGTTCATTTTCAGAGATTCGGCGAAGGTTTGCGTATTACACAGGATAATCTTAATTCAAAGAATTTTTATGCATGTAATCCGGCGTTTGATAAACAATGCGGAAAAAATTGCAGACGATAAATTATGTTTTTATTTAAATAAGGCAGATACGGAGGTATCTGCCTTATTTTTATTAATTACTATAAATAACTGTCTGCTTGTTCAAGGCAGATGTTTTAAATATAATGATATCGTTTTCTCATTTTTATAATAAATATTATTGTTATAATCATTGACATTATTTCCGCTGCAACAATAGATATCCATATACCGTCAATTCCAAGAAAAGCAGGTAGTATCAACACTGCTGCTATCTGAAATACCAAAGTACGCAAAAATGAAATAAGAGCTGAGATAAGTCCGTTGTTAAGCGCAGTAAAGAAAGAGGATCCATAGATAGAAGTTCCCGCAAATAAGAAAGAGAAAGAAAAAATACGAAATCCTCGAATTGTTAAATTTATTAATTCGGCATCATAACCTACAAACAAATTTGCCAGCGGATAAGCCAGAATTTCTGCAAGAACAAGCATGCATAATGAGAAAATACCGATAATAGAAAAACTTTTCTTTAAGAGACCTTTAAGCTCGTCATAATTATCGGCGCCGAAATGATATCCTGTAATAGGCGCTGTACCCACGGAATATCCAATAAATGCTGCAAGAAAAATCATATTGACATACATCAGAACACCATATGCTGCAACACCGTTTTCTCCGGCATATTTCATCAGCTGTGCGTTATAGAGCATGTTTACAATTGACATTGAAATATTAGTCATTAATTCGGATGAACCGTTTGTACACGCTTTAATAAGCGCTTTTTTATCAAATTTAGTCTTTGTCAGACGAAGAAGACTTTTATTCGGACGGCTGAAGTAAATCAGAGGAATAATACCGCCGACAGTCTGACTTATTGCAGTTGCAGCAGCGGCGCCGGCTAATCCCCATTTAAATACTGCAATAAAAAGAGCGTCCAGTATAATGTTAGTTAAGCCTGCCGCAACCGTTACTCCAAGACCAAGCTGAGGTTTTTCAGCAGTAGCAAAAAAGCTTTGGAATTCATACTGAAGCATATAAAATGGGAGTGCAATAAGAATAATTCTGCCGTATATAATGCAGTCTTCAAGCATTTTACCTTCTGCGCCCAGGAACGATGCGATTGGACGAATGAAAATCATTCCTATAACAGCTATTGCAATACCGCTGATTGCAGTTACATAAACGAACAGTGAAAACAGCCGTTTGGCTTTATCACGGTTGCCTTCTCCCATAGTTTTGGAAATCAGCGCACTGCCGCCTGTACCGAACATAAATCCGACGGCGCCCAGGATCATAAGAAACGGCATAATAAAATTTACTGCTGCAAACGGTGTTTTTCCTACAAAGTTTGATACGAAAAAGCCGTCAATAACACCGTAAATAGATGTAAAAACCATCATTATGATTGACGGTAATGTAAAACGAAGCAGCTTTTTATAAGTGAAATGTTCTGAAATTTGTATATTCATTCAAAATTCCTCCGTAGATAATACTTTGCATATTCTGCAATAAGGGGCGTTAAATCCTTGATATTCATACCTGACGTATTTACGCACAGATGATAGCCGGATTTGTCTCCCCAGTCAATATCAGATACAAGCGCATGACTTTCCGCTCTTCCGCGGTCTATGCGCCGAATTTGTTTTTCAAGTTCGCAGTCGGAAACGTCTGAGGAATTGTTGTCACGTTCACGGCAGCGCTTGATTTTTTCTTTCATATTTGCATAAACAAAAATATTAAACGGTTTATATTCCTTTAATATTTCATTTGAGCTTCTGCCGACAATAACAAAATCTTTGTTTCTGGCTGCAATTTCTTTAATAATTTTATGCTGCTGCGCAAGAAGTACGGCTTTATTGTTTATATCTGAGGAATAGGAAAAGGTACGTCCGAATGTCAGCGGAAAGCTGTGTATACTTCCGTTATTTATGATTGATTCAATATACCGTTCGTCCATTTCGGTGTTTTTTGCAATGGCAGTTAGTATTTCACGGTCGTAATAGTTCATATTTAAAATATCTGATATTCTTTTTCCGATTTCCCGTCCGCCGCTTCCGAATTCACGGCTTATTGTAATAATTTTCATAAGTAACCTCCATTATGAATTTTTGTCTTTACAGATAAGGCAATTTTTTTATTTGCTGTAAAAAGTTTTCATTTCTGTTTCAAGTAAATCGGCATACTGATTCATAGTATCAATCAGCATTTCAACCCGTTGTGTACCCATTTTTTTAAGAACTCTTATTTCACAGTCTAAAAGCGGGGTGACGATTTTGTTTGCATAATTTATTCCCTCTTGAGTCAGCTTTATTATTTTACTGCGTTTGTCGTTTTCATCGGGTATAAGTATAATATATCCTTTTTTCTGAAGCTCAGTAATAACGGTATTGACGGTTTGCTTCGGCATACCGTAATTTTCTACCATTTCCTTTTGTCTGTTGACTCCGGATAAATATAACATATACATAATTCTGGAAACATAATTGTTTACTCCCTGTTTTTTAGCCCATTTTTCGTATAAATAATCGGTTCTGTCAACAGCGGAAGTAATAGCCTTAATGGATTTATCCCAATTGTTCATAATATCACTCCAAGTAATTTTGTCCGTGTAAAGACTATTATAGTACTAGTACGGACTTTTGTCAAGGGGAAATTTTATTCAATTCTTGTATTGATTTACGAAAAATAAACGTATGGAAACTATATTCAAAAAAATTTTATTATTTATTTGTGCATTATTAATAAAATTATGATGTTAAAGAGTTACAAAACAGAAATTTTTTTTCAAATCTCTTGTTTATTATCTGAATATCGGTTATAATATTTGTATAAGAAAAAAAGGGGGCTGAAGTTTCCATGTGTGATAAAACTATGACCTTTTCTGTAAATGATGAAAAGGAACTGGAATTAAAGAAAAATCTTACTATTATTTATGATGCGCTGATTCAAAAAGGCTACAACCCCATCAATCAAATTGTTGGTTATATTCTTTCGGAAGATCCGACGTACATAACCACATACAATAATGCAAGAAGTCTGATACGCCATATTGACAGAGACGAGCTTTTGCAGGTGTTGGTTAAGTCTTACCTTGATGAATAAAATTTCATAAATTTTCTTTATAGTGTTTTTGTCTTTAAATCTTTATAATCTGATATGTATCCGTGCACATACGTTTACATGGTCGGACTTTATACAGCGTAAAAAATCCCCGAATGCATTTATTTTGCATTCGGGGATTTAATTGTTATGGAAATAATTTTTATCCCTTATATTTTTCTGACTGAGCTTCGATCAGTTCCTTATCATCGAAATAATTGATTTTCATGGCATTTTTTACATCATTTAAGGTTTCAGCAGCTTTTTCTCTTGCTTTTACACAGCCTTTTCTGAGAATTTCATAGATATACGGAATATTTTTTTCCAATTCTTTTCTTTTTGCTCTGATAGGTTCAAGTTCTTCTTCCAGAACGCAGTTTAAAAACTTCTTTACTTTTACATCTCCCAGACCGCCTCGCTGATAATGAGCTTTCAATTCGTCAAGATCGGTATATTCGGGTAGATACTTTTGAAAATGTTCCTGTCGGCAAAAAGCGTCCAGATATGTAAAAACGGTATTTCCTTCAATCTTGCCCGGATCGCTGACCTTAACATGATCAGGATCGGTATACATGCTCATAATCTTCTTTTTAACAACGTCCGGTTCATCTGAAAGATAAATACAATTTCCCAGAGATTTGCTCATTTTTGCCTTGCCGTCAGTGCCGGGCAGTCTCATACATGCCTGATTGGACGGCAGAAGAATATCAGGATCTACAAGAGTTTCACCGTAAACATTATTGAATTTATGTACGATTTCTTTTGTCTGTTCAACCATAGGCATCTGGTCTTCACCGGCAGGAACAGTTGTAGCCTTAAAAGCGGTAATATCTGAAGCCTGACTAATAGGATATGTAAAAAATCCCACAGGGATACTGGTTTCAAAATTACGCATTTTAATTTCTGTTTTAACTGTAGGATTTCTTTGAAGTCTTGAAACCGTTACAAGATTCATGTAATAACAGGTAAGCTCGCACAGCTCCGGTATCTGGGACTGAATAAACAGCGTTGATTTTTCCGGATCAAGTCCGCAGGACATATAATCAAGAGCTACTTCAATAATATTCTGACGAACCTTTTCCGGATTATCGGCATTATCTGTAAGCGCCTGAGCGTCGGCAATCATTATATAAATCTCATCATATTCGCCGGAATTCTGAAGCTCTACTCTTCTTTTAAGAGAACCGACATAATGTCCTAAATGAAGTTTTCCGGTTGGTCTGTCACCTGTTAAAATTATTTTTTTCACTTTTTAATCCTCCGACATAATAAACTATACAACATCTATTAAAGTATAACTCAATTTATAAAATTTGTCAACGATTTGCATACATTTATCCGCATATTTCTATAACTGCATTTGCAGTCATTTCAGCATTCAGGATCATTTCTTCAGGAACCGTATATTCATCAGCGCAGTGGATATTATATTCCTTTCCGGGCATTTCCGCACCAAATGCAACTCCTCCGATAGTATTGTGAACATAAGTACCGCCGCCTATGGCAATGCATTTTCCTTTTTCGCCTGTGAGGTTTTCGTAAACTTTTAGCAAGGTCTGTACAAAATCGCTGTTCTCATCAACATAGTGAGGTTCAGAGGCTAGAATGCATTCGTAGTCAAATCCATGACTTTGGAGTGTTTTCTGAATTTTACTGTTTATTTCATCTGATTTGAAGCTTACCGGAAAACGAATATCAAATATTCCTTCAAAATTAGTTCCGTCGAATTCAAGTACGCTTAAAACCAGCGTCAGCGCTCCGGATTTGTCATCACTGCATTTAACTCCTGCGTGTTCTCCATTTGTTTCACCGTATGGAAATATTTCGAAAAGCGACTTTAAAGTATCTGAAATTTGATTGTCAAAATCCAAATGGCTTAAGAATTTAATAAGTTTGGTAAGTGCATTTTTTCCGTTTTCAGGAGTAGAAGCGTGTGCCGAAACGCCTTTGGAAATTATTTTTATGGAGTCTTTTAAATCTTCATATAAAAAATCGTTTCCGATATTTATTTCGTCCTCAGAAAAACCGCATATTTCGGCAAAAGCCTCTGACGGTACTGCGTTTACTGTATCTCCGCCGTGAATTTTTAAAATATGTTTTTTGGGACTATTTTCAGCAAGCTTTTTGCTGAACTTACCTCTTATCATACCTTTTTCAATATTTATTACAGGATACTGACCGTCAGGAGTATAAAGCTTTTCTGGTAAAGCTTCCTTTTTACAGTAATATTCTAAATCATCAGAACCGTTTTCCTCGTTGCAACCCACAATAAATCTTACCGGTTTTTTAATCAGTCCTGTTTCTTTCGCCGCCTTTAAGCCGTAAAGTACTGATACTGCCGGCCCTTTATCATCGGTAGTTCCTCTGCCGTAAAGTTTGCCGTCTGATTTTGTAAGCTCGAAAGGAGGGTGGTTCCAGCCGATACCGGCGTCCACTACGTCTAAATGACATAATATACCAAGCTCAGGTTTACCCTCTCCAATATCTATTGTTCCGGCATAATTATCAATGTTTTTGGTTTTAAAGCCAAGTTCTGCTGCCTTTTTTAAAAAAACGTCAAGTACTTTTGCAGAATTTTCTCCGTAAGGCATATTTATTTTCGATTTTCCCATAACGCTGGGAATGGCTATAAGTTCTTTGAGAAACTGTTCCATATCGAAATAATAGTCCGTACATTTTCTATGTAAAATTTCCATTATATTTTTATTTAATTTCATAACAATCTCCATTCTGACGTACAGTAAAATAATGAATTTATAAATATAATATTATTTTAACACATTCTTTATGATTGTACAATACAAAAATGAAAATCTCACATTTCTAAAATTATTTTTCTTTTCCGCAGCTTGAACAGAATTTTTCTGAACCATTAAACTCTGCACCGCAGCCGCTGCAGAATCTACTGTTATTCTGTGACACAGAAACTGATTCCGCCGGTAAAGAACCATTTCCGGCTGCGCTAAATGCAGGCTGATTATTAACCGTTCCACCGCCTTTATCAAAAAGTTCTTTGAATTTCTTTGAGATACCGCAAAGCTTTCCATAAAGATCAACAGAAATTTTACCTGTCTGAGCTTCCTTATTAAAATTCTCCATGGTATAGATCATCATAAAAGAACTGATAAAAGCGTCACGCAGGCTGAAAATAATACAAATTGCAGTCACAAGAGCAATAAGCCAGCCTAAACTTGCGTCAAAAAGTCCTACTATTGCCATTATAATAAGATACACAATTATTCCAACAGCTAATTCGGCAACAATAGTGATTCCGGTACCTTTTGCTGAAGATTTAAGCAGCGATTTCCAGTTCTGAAAATATATTACAACACCGTCAGCAGCAGACTTAAATGCCGACTGTTCGTCTTTCATAAAAGTATAGCATAAACAGCATTCATCTACATAAGTGAGAGTAAGCGTAGTAAATTTCTGTACTATGTTCGTTATAAACGATGCCTGTGGTACAAGCTTTTCAATCCATCCAACCGTTGAATTAACAACCTTGTTTATTTGCCTTACGGAGCCGCTTACCAGCTTGTCAAGAAGTATGTAAACATTTGCTTGGGCAAATTTGCTTTTGACACGTTCCTTACCAAATTCAACCATATTATTAGGGATTCTGCCGGTCTGAAATATTTCAGCTATAACTGCAATCTGAGCAGACTTAATCATATAGCCGATATACTGCATAATAATACTTACTATTTTTCCTGAAAGTGCAATAGCTATTACTGCAAGAATAATCATGAAACCGTTTTCAGAAGCTGACGCAATAGCGATCCACATAATGGTCCATAAAATAACTACTGCTGAAACTGCAAGATTTATACCGAGTCTCATCCACACAAAAATCATGGTCTTTTTAAAAATGTCAAATGCTTTCATAATATTTCCCCCTAATTTTTAAAAATCTTCAGAATTAAAACTATATGTCAGATCTATAGCTTTTCTGATCTTTTCGATATTATCTGAAATCTTATCCATTGTACAGATAATGTCTTCCATCTGAACTCTCTCAGCATCATCAATAATTCCATCTTCCATTATATCTACAAGCTGACGGGAAATATCAGCCATTTCATAAGATGATCCTAAAAACTTAATGACCATTCTGTCCAGATCCTCTGAAAAGTTTGTATTGATCTGCTTATCTCTCAGCAGATAGTCGATTGAAACCTGAAAAAAATCACTCAGGAATATAAGCTTTTCAATTTCCGGCAAAGAACTGCCTGCTTCCCATTTTGATACAGTCTGACGGCTCACATCAAGCTTTTCGGCAAGTTCTTCCTGAGAAAGTCCTTTTCTGATACGCAGTTTACGTACTTTTTCTGAAAATTTCATAATTCAACTCCTTTCATAGTTATATAAAAACATGTCATATAAAGTACAACATGCCATAACAACATAGGATTTTAACCCCATATCATAAATTATATATGAAAGCATTTAACAAAGCAACCAATTGCAGCTTGCATTTACGCAACCTTCAGTTGCATAATTCCATTATTATAAAGTTCATTTATTCAAAAATTATTCTATATTGCATAAAAAAACAGGAGGAAATACCTCCTGTAAACTTATTATTCATCATCTGCATGATTAAGTCCGTAAGCCAATGTCATAAGACTATCTGTAAGATGTACATTTTCTACTATTATGCCTTTGTGGACGGTCAGGTCGTAATGACTGAAATTCCAAAAACCTTTTATGCCGGCGTTGATAAGTCTGGTTACAATTTCTTCAGCGGCGCTTTTAGGAATACACAAAACGGCGCAGACCGGATTGTTTTTCTTACAGAATTTTTCCAGTTCAACAATATTCATAACTGTATTTTTAGCAATAATCTGTCCGTTTTTTTCTGGATTGCTGTCAAAAATACCTATCAGCCGGAATCCTTTTTTGTTGAAATCAATATGAGAAGCTATGGCGCTTCCCAAATTTCCGGCGCCTATCAAAATAGTTTTGTTGCCTGCATTAATACCTAGTATTTCTGCAATTGCGGCATGAAGTTCTTTAACATTATAACCGTAGCCCTGCTGACCGAAACCGCCGAAGCAGTTTAGATCCTGACGTATCTGAGACGCTGTAACCCCCATTCGTTCTGAAAGCTCCCTGCTGGAAATACGTATAATTCCCTGCCTATCAAGTTCCCCTAAAAATCTGTAATATCTGGGTAAACGCTTTATTACCGGTGATGAAACCAAGGACTTTGACATATTTATCTCCACCGCCGCATACAGTATTCCGAATATTTCTTCATGACGAATGCATATTTCATTTTTATTCGGAATACGCTGCGGTTTCCGCTTTTTACGGCTGCGGACGCCGAAATTTGTTAATTATATCTTTATTTTTTATTTATTTCATAAGTACAGAAAGTCTGTTGTTGATTTCTTCAAGGAATGTTTTTGAATCAACTTTCTTTTTGTTTTCAAGACTTGAAAGCAGATACAGATCGCCTGTCATAACTCCGTCTTCAATTGTCTGAATCGTAGCCTTTTCAAGCTTGTCGGCAAAAGCCATAAGCTCGTTGTTACCGTCAAGCTCGCCTCTTTTTCTTAGAGCACCGCTCCATGCAAAGATTGTTGCAACTGAGTTTGTAGATGTTTCTTCACCCTTTAAGTATTTGTAATAATGTCTCTGAACTGTTCCGTGAGCAGCTTCATATTCATATACACCGTCAGGAGAAACCAGAACAGAGGTCATCATTGCAAGACTTCCGAATGCGGTTGATACCATATCTGACATAACGTCGCCGTCATAATTTTTGCATGCCCAGATGTAGCCGCCGTTTGAACGGATAACTCTTGCAACTGCGTCGTCAATGAGGGTATAGAAATATTCAATACCTGCCGCTTCAAATTTTTCCTTATATTCTGCATCAAAGATTTCCTGGAAGATATCTTTAAATCTGTGGTCGTACTTTTTGGAAATAGTATCCTTTGTAGCAAACCATACGTCCTGCTTTGTATCAAGAGCATAGTTAAAGCATGACTTTGCAAAACCTTCAATACTTTTATCAATATTGTGAAGACCCTGAATGATACCGTCGCCGTCAAATTCATGGATAGTCTGTCTTGTTTCATTTCCGTTCTTATCTGTGAATACAAGTTCAGCCTTACCGCCGCCTTTAACCTGCATTTCTGTATTTTTATATACATCGCCGTATGCATGACGAGCAATAGTAATAGGATTAGTCCATGTAGGGATATACGGTGTAATGCCCTTTACAAGAATAGGAGTTCTGAAAACAGTACCGTCCAGAATCGCTCTGATCGTACCGTTAGGGGACTTCCACATTTCTGTCAGGTTATATTCAGGCATTCTTGCGGCATTCGGAGTAATTGTTGCACATTTAACGGCAACTCCGTATTTTTTAGTTGCTTCGGCACTGTCGAAAGTAACCTTATCCTTTGTTTTTTCCCTGTACTCAAGACCAAGATCATAGTACTCTGTGTTCAGGTCGATATAAGGTTCGAGAAGAATTTCTTTGATCCATTTCCAAAGGATTCTTGTCATTTCGTCGCCGTCCATTTCGACCAGCGGTGTTTTCATTTGAATTTTTGCCATTGTTTTTTCCTCCCTGATAAATTATAAATCGTCGATTGTATGCCCATTGCTTTCCGCAATATGTGAAATTTTTTCATATACATCAGCGTTAACTATAATCAGTTCATAGCTGTCACTGTCAATATCAATCATACAAATATATGCTCTGCCGCCTAAAGCGGTATTAATTTCTTCACCCCATGATTCAACATTTTCATTTTCGTTAAGATTTAGCGAAGAAAGGTTTATGTCGATAAGACTGTAAGTTTTTAACTGTTTCAATGCCCATAAAAAATCTTCAAGCTCACATTTATAATCAATACCAAACGCATAACCTTCTTCGTCCAGTAAATCAACCATGCCCAGCCAACAATCATCGTCGGAATCACTTTTCATAATATTTTCTTTTAATGCATTTATTATGCCGGAATTATTATTAGTTATTAGCTCCGTAATTTTGTAAATGTACGAAAGATCCTTTTTTTCATTTTCATTTTTGTCAGTTTTAAACAATCTTTCAAAAAGCCCCATAAAATTCTCCTTTTATAATGTAACGTATCTGATTACGGCAAGCAGTAGAAGGTGTGCCGGATAGAAAATATAGAAAAACCACTTATAGGATTTTCCGCTTCGTCTTATACCGTTATAGTTTATTAGTAGCGGGACTGCAAGAAATATTCCAAGTTGAAACAGATTATTGTACCAGCAGCCGTAAACTGCGTTGAATATTATATTCAAAACGATCATAATTGCTGTAGAAACACAAAAATACTGCATTTGAGTTTTTCTGGAATAGTGTCTGCTTCCGAAGATCAAAATCCATACAACGGCAATCCCGCCCCAGTCGCCGAACATAGAGACTAGACAGATAAGAAGAATTATCATGTTTTTTACAGAAGTTTCGTATTTAGGATTGTCCCGAACAATTAATGCGATTAGTCCCATAAAAAGAGGAAAGATCACGCTTGTAGTACTGATAATTTCAAATTTTCCTGTATGAAAATAAGTGTATGGGATGTGAGATATCAGAGCGAATATCCCAAGTCTCTGAGCGTATTTTTTTACATTATGGGTTTTATAATAGCCCTCCGCAATCATAAAACACATTATCGGAGCGGTGAGCCGTCCGATAACATGCATGATCTGTCCTGCAATGCTGTTAAAAGGTATGAACGCCCATGCAATATGGTCGATAACCATTGCAATTACGGCAATAAGTTTTAGAATGTCTGAAGTCAAGCCTTTTTTTCTTTGCGAAGGGATGGCTATACGCCGTATAGGACCGTCTCGTCTGTTTGATATATCAATAGCCATATTTTACCCCATTGTGAAAATAATTATAAATGCAGCTATTGCAGCAGGTATTAAGGAAATGATATTAATTTTTTTCTGACTCATATTTGGACAGAATTTCTGCAAAAGCAGATTCAGGGCAAAGTATAATACTATACAAACTACAAGTGCAACAAGTTCGCTTTTTGATTCTATATGGAAACTGCGTACTCTCACTCGTGCAGGATAAATATTTAGCCATTCCATTATTTCATGGACTCCCTTGTATAGTCAAGAAGACCGCCTGCAAGAATAATGTCTTTAGTACGTCCGCTGAGTTCGCAAAGTACGGGGATTTCCTTACCTGTTGTTTTGTTTACAACAGTAAGCTCGGATTTTCCTGCTTCAATTTCTGCTCTTACATTATCAAGTACCAACTCGTCACCTTGTGAAATTGCGTCATAGTCTGCTTCGTTTACGAATGTAAGCGGTAAAATACCGGCATTTATAAGATTGGCTCTGTGGATTCTTGCAAATGATTTAACAAGTACAGCCTTGATGCCCAGGTAAAGAGGAGCTAAAGCGGCATGTTCTCTTGAAGAACCCTGACCGTAGTTTGATCCGCCTACGATAATGCTTTTGCCCATTTCCTTGGCTCTTGACGGGAACTGTTCGTCACAGATTGTAAAGCAGTGCTGTGAAATAGCAGGAATATTTGAACGCAGAGGAAGAATCTTAGCTCCGGCAGGCATAATGTGGTCGGTTGTAATGTTGTCGCCGACTTTCAGTGAAACTCCTGCGTCAATTGAAGCGTCAAGAGGAGATGTTTCAGGGAAAGGCTTGATGTTAGGTCCTCTTAATATTTCAACGCTGTCCATTTCTGCTTCGGCAATTGGAGGAACGACCATGTTGTCATTAATTTTAAATACTTCCGGGAGCTTGAATTCAGGCATATCTCCCAGTTCTCTTGGATCTGTGAAAACACCTGCAATTGCGGAAGCGGCAGCAACTTCAGGAGATACCAGATAAATCTGACCGTCCTTTGTACCGGAGCGTCCTTCAAAGTTTCTGTTGAATGTTCTTAAAGAAATACCCTTTGAATTAGGAGACTGTCCCATACCGATGCAAGGTCCGCATGCACTTTCAAGAATTCTTGCGCCTGCGTCGATCATAACGGAAAGAGCGCCGTTTTCGGCAAGCATATTAAGAACCTGCTTTGAACCCGGAGCAATTGAAAGAGAAACATCAGGGTGAACAGTTCTTCCCTTTAAGATGTGTGCCACCTTGAGCATGTCCATAAGAGATGAATTTGTACATGAACCGATACAAACCTGATCGATTTTGATCTTGCCGATTTCCTTTACTGATTTTACATTGTCAGGAGAATGCGGACATGCAGCAAGCGGTTCAAGTTCGCTTAAATTGATTGTAAGTTCTTCGTCATATACTGCGTCAGCGTCAGCTGAAAGCTCTGTCCATACGTCTTCCCTTTGCTGAGCCTTTAAGAATTCCCTTGTAATTTCATCAGACGGGAAAATTGAAGTTGTAGCGCCAAGCTCTGCGCCCATATTTGTAATAGTAGCTCTTTCAGGTACTGAAAGTGTTTTAACGCCTTCACCGCAGTACTCAATTACTTTGCCTACGCCGCCTTTAACAGAAAGACGTCTTAAAACTTCGAGAATAACGTCCTTAGCAGCAACCCAAGGAGAAAGCTTGCCTGTAAGCTCTACCTTTACTACCTTAGGACATGTAATGTAATAAGCGCCGCCGCCCATTGCAACCGCAACATCAAGACCGCCTGCGCCGATTGCAATCATACCGATACCGCCGCCGGTTGGAGTATGGCTGTCAGAACCGATAAGAGTTTTGCCCGGAATACCAAAACGTTCCAGTTGAACCTGATGGCAGATACCGTTGCCCGGACGTGAAAAATAAATACCGTGTTTCTTTGCAACACTGCCGATAAATCTGTGGTCATCGGCATTTTCAAAGCCGTTCTGCAGAGTATTGTGGTCTATGTACGCAACGCTTCTTTCGGTTTTTACTCTTGGGACTCCCATAGCTTCAAATTCAAGATATGCCATTGTACCTGTAGCATCCTGAGTAAGAGTCTGGTCGATTTTTATTCCTATTTCTTTTCCTTTTACCATTTCACCGTCGACAAGGTGAGCTTTTAATATTTTTTCAGTTAATGTTAAACCCATTGCAATCAGTCCTTTCAAGTTTATCTATTATATTTTACATCAAATACATGGTGTTTGTCAAGAAAATCACAATTTATGTGTTTTGCATAATAATATTTAAATTTTAACCGTTAAAAATTAACATACATAGTGAAAAAACAGTGAAAATTAATTTTTTCTATTGAATTAAATAATTTTTGTGCTATAATGAAAATTAAGAACAGTTGCTGTTTCGACAGAATAACTGTTCATAGGAGAGCTATAATAAAAATATGAAAAAGATTAATATTATAACCGGTCATTACGGCAGCGGAAAAACCACAATTGCACTTAATACCGCTCTTAGACTGGCACAGAACAATAAAAAAGTATCCATTGTGGATCTTGACATCGTAAATCCGTATTTCAGAACTTCAGATTTTCCGGAGCTGTTGAAAAAAAACAGTATAGAAATGATTGCGCCTATGTATGCCGGAAGCAATCTTGATATCCCTGCGGTAAACTTTGATATGGAAAGAATAATTTCCGAAAGCAGTCATGTTGTTATAGACGTAGGCGGTGATGACGCCGGAGCTTACGCCCTTGGCAGATATGCTCCCTTGATCGATTCAATGAAAGAGCAGACGGACATGCTGTATGTCATAAACTGCTATCGGTATCTTACCAAAACTCCGGCAGAGGCAGTTCAGCTTATGTATGAAATTGAACAGGCGGCAAGGATAAAACATACGGGAATTATTAATAATTCCTCACTTGGTTATGAAACTTCTGCCGAAGAAATAGAAAAATCCCATGAGTTTGCAGTGAAAATTTCAGAGGAAACCGGACTTCCTCTTGTATTTACCGCTTATAGAAAAGGTATTGATATAAATATTTCTCCTAAAACAGAAGTGGAACTGTTTGTAAAGCCTTTGTGGGATAAATAAGAAAGGAGATTTTTTATCTATGATAAAAATGGAAGTACTTTCCGATAAATGTAAAGGATGCGGACTGTGTACGACGGCCTGTCCTAAAAAAATTGTGGTTATTCAGAAGGATGCAAGAAATAATAAAGGATATTTTACTGCCGCATGTATAGATCAGGAAGCATGCGTAAGCTGTGCTATGTGCGCTTTGATATGTCCGGACTGCGCTATTAAAGTCAGCAAATATAAAGAATAAAGGAAGTTTTTTGATTGGAAAGAAATTTAATGAAGGGCAATGAAGCCCTTGCCGAAGCTGCAATCAGAGCGGGCTGCCGCTGTTACTTCGGCTATCCTATAACACCTCAAACGGAAATTGCCGCATATATGGCAAAGAGAATGCCAAAAGAGGGAAGAGTTTTTCTTCAGGCAGAATCTGAAATCGCCGCAATAAATATGGTTTTGGGAGCGGCATCAGCCGGAGTAAGAGCTATGACCTCATCATCTTCACCGGGTATAAGCCTTAAGTCGGAGGGAGTTTCGTATATTGCGGGAAGCGATTTGCCGTGCGTTATTATAAATGTTCAGAGAGGCGGTCCGGGTCTTGGAGGAATTCAGCCTTCACAGTCGGACTACTGGCAGGCTACAAAGGCTTTAGGACACGGAGATTTCCAGCTGCTTGTATATGCACCGTCATCTGTTCAGGAAATGGTCGACATGGTTATTAAAGCGTTTGATAATGCTGATAAATACCGTATGCCGGCAATGATTCTTGCGGACGGTCTTTTAGGTCAGATGATGGAACCTGTTTCCTTTCCGGAAATCAGAAACAATCAGCCTGACAAGCCGTGGGCGACAAACGGTCACGGAAATAAACGTCCTCATAATATTATAAATTCACTGTTTTTACAGGCAGATGAACTGGAAAAGCTGAATTTTGAAAGATACAAGCGATATGAAATTGTAAAAAGAGAATGCCCGGAGGCGGAAACATATATGACAGAGGACGCTGATATTATAGTTGCCGCATATGGCGCTGTAGCAAGAATTGCAAAATCTGCCGTTCATAGTGCAAGAGAGCTTGGAATAAAGGCAGGACTTGTACGTCCGATTACGCTTTGGCCGTTCCCATCCGATATTATAAAAAAGTCTGCCGAAAACGCAAAAAAAATTCTTGTCACCGAAATGAGTATGGGACAAATGGTAGACGATATTAAGCTTGCCGTTGAATGCAGAATCCCTGTACATTTTTACGGAAGAACCGGCGGTGTTGTTCCGACTCCTGACGAAGTACTTAATGAAATTAAAAAACTGGGAGGTGTTCAGTAATGGCAGTGGTATTTGAAAAACCGAAGTCTCTCCTTGACACAACAATGCATTACTGTCCCGGCTGCACTCACGGAATAATTCACAGACTTATCTGCGAGGTAATTGACGAAATGGGCATTGAGGGGGATACTATTGGCGTGTGTCCGGTAGGCTGTTCGGTAATGGCTTATGATTACTTCGCCTGCGATATGATAGAAGCTCCTCACGGACGTGCTCCGGCTGTTGCAACAGGAGTAAAAAGAGCTTTGCCTGATAAATATGTTTTTACCTATCAGGGAGACGGTGACCTTGCGGCTATCGGTACTGCCGAAACTGTACACAGCGCTACACGAGGCGAAAACATTGTGGTCATCTTTGTAAACAATACTATTTACGGAATGACAGGCGGTCAGATGGCGCCTACTACTATTCCGGGTCAGGTGACGCAGACTACTCCTTACGGACGTGACACTAAAACTGCCGGATTTCCTGTGAAAATATGTGAGATGCTTTCCGCTCTGGACGGCGTTGCGCTGGCGCAGAGAACTTCCGTTGACAGCGTACCCCATATAAGAGAAACAAAAAATGCTATCAGAAAGGCATTTGATAATCAGAAAAATAACAGAGGTTTTTCTATAGTTGAAATTCTTTCGACCTGCCCTACTAACTGGGGACTTACGCCTATTGAATCAATGGAAAGGCTCAGAACTGAATGTATTCCCTATTTTCCTCTTGGAGTATATAAGGATATAACGGAAACGGAGGATAAAAAATGAATAAGGAAATTTTACTGGCAGGATTCGGCGGTCAGGGTATTTTGTTTGCCGGAAAGGTTCTTGCTTACTGTGGTCTTATGGATAAAAAGGAACTTTCATGGCTGCCGTCATACGGTCCTGAAATGAGGGGAGGAACGGCAAACTGTTCCGTATGCATTTCAGATGAACCTATTGCTTCTCCGCTTGTAACTGAACCGGATTTGATGATGGCGATGAATCAGCCGTCATTTGAAAAATTTATTAATAAAGTAAAAGCCGGCGGTAAGGCGTTTATTGACAGTACTCTTGTTTCTCTCAAAAGTGAAAGAAAAGATGTGGAGTGTCATTATATTCCGGCTACACAGCTTGCAACGGACAATAATATCAACGGGACTGCAAACATTATTTTAATTGGAAAGATGATTAAGGAAAGCGGTCTGTTTTCCTTTGAGACCATAAAAAAGGCACTGGAAAAATGCGTACCTCCTAAGAGAAGTAATCTTTTGGGCATTAATCTCAGAGCAATAGAAATCGGTATGAGTGTTTGAATATCAAGCCTGCGTTTGCCGCAGGCTTTTTTGTAAATTTTGTTCTTTTTTCTTTACACAAGGCCGGTAAAATGTTATAATTATAATTGATATATTTCAATTTTGCTGAGTATGGATAGTAAGATAAATCGGAATTGATAAAGGGAGAATGACACAATATGTTTGAACAGGATTATATAATCAGACAGATTAAAGAATGTGTTGCTGCGGCAATGAAGCTGATATTCGGACTGGATACCGAAACACCTGCTTCTATGGAATTTCAGAACAAAGAAAAACAAGCTTTATCTGATGAACTTATCATGGAAATAGACAACGGCAATATAAAAAATGCTATTTCAAATATGTATTTAAATACACTTGACAAAACTAAAGATGATCTTCTTATAGGTCTGATTGTTTATTCTCATCTTTGCGAAAAAGATGATGATTTTCTGGATTCAAATTCAATCAGTTTTTCTGAAATAAAAGAAAGTGCAAAGGAATATTTTTCTGAATTTGGTTTATCATCAGTTGTCGACCTGATTATTGTTTGACTAACTTAACCGCAAATTCTGATTTATTATAATTTTGTTGAATGTGGAATTACATAATATAAAATGATTAGGAGAAGAAAGATGTCAGTTATCAAAGATTTGCAAACTGATGAAAATGGTTGGTTTGCTGATGGAAAATTCAATTCAACCTCGCTATTTAAGGGAGAAATGGCTGTTTCAATATTTATTGATGACGGTGCAACAGTTGAGTATGCTGAAAAATGTATCGCACACTACAATAGCTTAAATAATAATATTGATATGCTCCTTAAATTGCAAGAATATCTCGTAAGATTTTTTCTGTATATGTATTCCGAGTGGAAAGAAATGGGGATATACGATGAAATCGTTAATGAGATTGAACCTGTTATGGAAGGCTATAAATCAGGCAGGAATCTTATTGAATATCTTTCCGAACCAACACTGTATGTTTATCCGCCGAAAGGTGACGGAATAGGATATGGAATAGAATGTGATTGTCCCTGGGAACCTGAACATCAATGCTTAATCATCATTCGTAATGATGAATTATTGTATGTTGGTCAATCTGATGGGTTGGACGCATGGGGAGACGAAGATGACTATTATTGTATTTGGCACGATGAAGATACAGAATAATAACGATTAAATTTAAAGTCCGAGTTGAATTGATTAATCACAGAATCATCAAAATCTATGGAAACGGAGAAAATAATGAATACATCTGCAATAATCGTATGCGCCGGCAATTCAAGCCGTATGCAGGGCGTAAATAAAATACTGCTTCCCCTTGGAAAAACCAACGTTATAGGCTGTACTCTTACTGCTTTTCAAAAATGCGAAAGTATTACCGATATAGTTGTAGTCTGCCGCTGTCAGGACGAAGAAGAAATACGCAAAACGGCTGATAGTCTTGGTATTACAAAACTTCACGGCTTTGCACAGGGCGGCAGTACCCGTCAGCAGAGCGTTATAAACGGACTTAGAAAAATCAGTCCCGATACTGAAATGATCGCCGTTCATGACGGCGCAAGACCCCTTGTAAATCCTGCACATATTGAAAAAACAATAAAGGACGCTTCCGTTTTCGGCGGAGCGGTATTGGGAGTTCCTGTTAAGGATACTATAAAGATCGTTCATGACGGTCTTATTGAAGATACTCCGCACCGTCCTTCTCTTTACATAACACAAACTCCTCAAGTGTTTAAGCGTAGGCTTTACTTTGAAGGCGTAGATTTTGCCCTTGAGCATGAGCTGGATTTTACCGATGACTGTCAGCTTATGGAGGCAATAGGAGTTAAGGTCTGCATGACCACAGGAGATTACAAAAATATTAAAATCACAACTCCCGAAGATATAAAAATAGCCCAACTTCTTTTACAGGAGGATTAAATATAATGAGAATAGGACACGGATATGATGTACATAGGCTGACAGAAAACAGAAAGCTTATTTTAGGAGGAGTAGAGATTCCTTACGAAAAAGGACTTTTAGGACATTCAGACGCTGACGTTCTTACACATGCTGTAATGGACGCTTTTTTAGGAGCACTTGCATTGGGAGATATTGGAAAACATTTTCCCGATAACGATCCGGAGTATAAGGGCGCAGACAGTATAAAACTCTTAGAGCATGTATACAGACTCATTATTAATAGAGGATATAAGCTCGGCAATTTGGACGCCGTGGTTTTAGCGCAGGCGCCGAAGCTTTCTCCTTACATAGAACAAATGAGAGAAAATATAGCTAAAGCCTGCGGGTGCGAAATCTCACAAGTCAGCGTTAAAGCTACTACAGAAGAAAAAATGGGTTTTACAGGAGACGGTTCAGGTATGGCGGCTCACTGTGTACTGCTTCTTGTCGAAAATAAGAACAGTATATAATTTCCGGCATATAATAGTATCATCAGGAAGAATAGCATTAAGGCAATACTGTAAATGGCTGCCTTAGAAGATTGCGTTCAGAATTTGTGCTTGCAGGAGTAAATGCCTGTGAACACAAATTCTCAAAGAAGGGGTGATACTATGAATACGACAGCAGTCTCTATGCCCTCTGTTACACTTGCCATTAAAGCAAAGCGTATGTTCAATGAGCAGGGCTTTACATGCACGGTCAAAAGAGCCGCAAACGTTTCAGAAAACGGTTGCACTCATATGATCGTTGTTAACGGAGCTCCTGAAATAGTGATTGCATTTTTAGATAAATATAATATCGCATACGGAAAGCTATTGGGAGGCGCGATGCCGCAATGACAATTAATTTTGACAATGCAGCAACGACTTTTCCAAAGCCCGTTTCTGTTGCAAATGCGATTTTTAAAGCGGTAAAGCAATATGGTGGAAACGCAGGCAGGGGAGGTCATACGCTTACCTTATTAACTTCCGAAAAGGTTTTTGATACAAGGCAGACTGCCGCTGACTTTTTCGGCGCTCAGACAGAAAATGTAATTTTTACAGCTAACTGTACTCATGCGCTGAACTTTGCGATTCAGGGAATAATGTCGTCAGGCGGTCATATAATAATAAGCGGAATAGAACACAATTCTTCCGCAAGACCGGTTTATGCATTGGCTAAAAAAAGAAAATGTACCTTCAGTATAGCCGAAGTTTCAGACGATCCTGCTGAGACGGTCAATAATTTCCGTTCGCTTATAAATCATAATACCAAAGCAATTGTGTGTACAATTGCCGGTAATGTTACCGGACAGATAATGCCGTATAAGGAAATCGGGAAATTATGTCAGGAAAAAAATATCTGCTTTATTGCGGACGGAGCACAGGCGTGCGGAACTCTTGATATAAAAATGTCCGATGGAATAAATTTTTTGTGTACTGCCGGTCATAAGGGTCTTTACGGTCCTACGGGAACAGGACTTCTTATAAGCGATGGAAAATATAATTTAACTCCGTTGATTCAGGGCGGTACCGGAAGCTCGGCGCTGAATCTTGAGCATCCGGATATGCTTCCCGATGGATTTGAAAGCGGTACAGTTAATACTGTAGGAATAATTGCCTTGAAGTATGGAATAGAATTTGTAAGGGACATGAGACCGAATAAAATTTTTCAGCATGAAGATAAACTATGCCGAAAATTTATAAAGGGTCTTGCAGATACAAAAACCGTGATTTACCGTAATCCGGGAGTTGAATATGTTCCTATTGTTTCATTTAATATTCCGGATATGAAACCGGAGGATGCAGCAGATAAGCTGAATCAGTACGGTTTTTGCCTGAGAGCAGGTCTTCATTGTTCTCCGCTTGCTCATTATTCTCTTGGTACGCCGGACGGGACTGTAAGATTTGCTCCGTCTGTTTTTAATAACGAACAGCAAGTTGAAAGTCTTGTGAAAACTATAAAAAAAATACAGAAAATATAATAAAAACTATTGAAATTATCTGTATTTATGGTAAAATTATATTAGGATAATACGGAGGGGCAAAGCCCCTCTGTACATAGTAAATGGTAGAAAAGGAAGGGGAGTGAGTTATGTACGCAATAAAAAATGGAATAAATATGGTATGGAATGTTTTGCAGTCGATAACTTTTATGGACATAATTGACATGCTTCTTATGTCGTATTTGATATACATACTTATAAAATTTATAAAAGAAACTCGTGCAGGACAACTGGTTAAAGGAATTTTACTTATTGCCGCCGCATATCTTGTAAGCACTTTTATCGGATTGAAATCAATTTCATATATAGTAAAAAGTATTTTGAACGTAGGCATTCTTGCCATACTTATTATGTTTCAGCCTGAGATCAGGCGAGCACTTGAAAAAGCGGGGCGTACAAAGCTGGGAGTAAATTTATTTAATTTTTCAGGTTCTTCAGATGAATTAACGTCTCAGTGGAATAATGCCATAGAAGCCATATGTGATTCGTGTATGGACTTATCCTCTACCAAAACAGGTGCATTGATTGTAATTGAGAGACAAACTAAACTGGGAGAGCAGATAGCAAACGGAACAATAATAAACGCCAAACCCAGTAAGGAGCTTTTTGGAAATATATTTTATCCTAATACGCCCCTTCATGACGGAGCAGTAATTATCAGAGACGGAATTATTCTTGCAGCGGCATGTTTTTTGCCTAAGCCTCAAAAGGAAGAACTTATAAATAAAAAGCTTGGCTCAAGGCACAGAGCGGCAATTGGAATGAGTGAAAATTCCGATGCGGTTATTGTTGTGGTTTCTGAGGAAACCGGACAAATTTCTGTTGCGGAAAATGGTGTGCTCGTCCGTGACTTTACACGGTTCAGATTAAATGAATATCTTCATGAGGCAGTTATTCCAAAGCCTGTGGACTCTAAGAAAAAACTTCCGGTAAGGAAAGGTTTTCGTTCAAAAGGAGATGGTAAAAAGTGAAGTATGTTAAAAATATTATGAATAATCTCCGGAGCGCACTTACCACTAATCCAGCAATGATTATATACTCAGTTCTTATTGCTATTATCGCTTGGTTTATTATTTCAATAACGGTGTATCCTACAACGCCTAAAACATTAAGCAACATACCGGTTGAAGTGGATATTACAGGGACGTCTGCCGAGGAAAACGGATTGAGCGTTATAAGCTATGAAACTAAAAAAGTTACTGTAACAATTCAGGGTAACCGTTCAAGCATTGGAAGTCTTTCGGCTGACGATCTTGTCGCTTCGGCTGTTGTGGAAAATGTAACTTCCGCCGGAGAAAAGTATTTGAAGATTAATGTTATAAGTAAAAAGTCAGATGTAAAATTTGACGTTACCAGCGTTAGTCCATCTACTATGGCGGTAATGTTCGATAAAATTGACACAAGAGAATTTGAACTTTCTGTTGAAGCTCCTAACATAAAAGCCGTTGAAGGTCTTTATATGGATAACGGTGATTTTAAATGTACTCCTAATGTAATAGAAGTTTCAGGTCCTTCAACTCAATTGGATAAAATTGATAAGGCTGCGGTAATTGTAAACAATGAACAGGAGCTTGACACTGCATACACATTTCACAGCTCGGAAGTTGTTTTGTATGACAAAAATGAATCAAAGATAGATACTAAAAATATTACATTTAATACAAATGATTTTACTATTGATATACCGGTTTATATGCAAAAAAAATTGGATCTGAGTTATGATCTGAGATATGCTCCCGCAAATTTTGACGCTGACTCATTAAGTCTGGAAATGAATGTTAATACAATAAACGTTGCGTCTCCGAATACTGAGCTTGAAAAAATCAATACATGGAATATTGGTTCTATTCCTCTGTATGATATTGACTGGGATTTCAATAAGTCGTTTGAACTGGAGATTCCTGAAAATTATAAGAATCTTTCAAATATTTCGACGGTAACGGTCAAGCTTAATACTGACGGACTTGCCAAAAAGACAGTAACAGTAAACGATATATCTATTTTAAATGCCCCAACCAATTATAATTGTACGGTAAATTCCTACGGACTTGTCTTTGACATTATCGGACCTGAGGAGGATATCGCTGAAATAACGGAAAAGGATATTTTGGTTTCTGTTGATCTGCTGAAATATACGGTTCAGAGCAGTAATTTTACAGCGGATGCAACTATCAGTTTCCCCAATTATGATAAGGTGTGGGCAGTGGGACTTCAAAAGGTGTCCATTGAAGCTGAACCAATTACTACAGAAAACAATAATGATTAAAAATAAATGCGCTTTTCAATTGAAGAGCGCATTTTTATTAATTTTTAATATTCAATAAACGGCATACGGGTTTATTTAGAGTTTTCATTAGGAATTTTACAATTATTCCTGTAAAACATGCAGCTATAAATGTTCCTTCACGAACTCCTTGAATTTTATGTGATAGTATTAATGAGATGACCGCTGCCATGATTACGCATGATATATCGAAAGCAATTTTCACATTACCAAATTTTAAATGTAGTTTATCAGATATTGCTTTGACAAAGCCTTCACCTGAATTAAGTACCACATTTGCAATGACTGAAAGAGTAACGCCCAATGCCACTGTTATCATTCCGACTACAGTTAATATTAATCTTACAGTGTAGTGGTTCGGAACTGAATCAGCTGATATTATGTATTTTGAAAAATCTGTAAACCAACCGAAAATAAGTGATAAGGGAATTTGCATAAGCTGTATTTTTTGGAAATCCTTTCGCAGAATAATTATTTGAAGTAAAAGAAGCGTCATATTCCAGATAAACAGCAGATATCCAAGGGATATGGGAGTATTTAAACTGAGAGCATAGGCAACAGACGATATAGGAGATGTGCCAAGACCTCCTTTTACAGCCAGACTTACTCCCATAGCCGTACAAAACAAACTGATAATAAAAAGCAAATATCTTTTAAACAGCTCTGTGTTCGACATTTTTATTGACATATTTCATCACCATATAATATTATATCACTTTATTTTTTTAATGGCAACAATAAAACTGCAAAAACCAGTAAGATTTTTGCAGTTTTTATATTTCATTTATTCTTGAATACTTTCTGTAATAACTTCTGCTACAAGATTTGCAGGCAGTTGTTCATATCTCAGAAAATCGAATGTGAAACTTCCCATACCTCTTGTGACTTGTTTTAGGTACATAGTAAAGCTATGCATTTCTCTCATGGGAACTTCAGCAGAAATTTCAGTCATACCTTCTTCGTATGGTTCCATTCCCAGAACTCTTCCTCTGCGTTTGTTAAGTTCACCCATAACATCTCCGGTATTTTCGTCCGGTACGACTGCTTTAAGATTTCCGATCGGTTCAAGCATTACCGGTTCGGCCTGTTTCAGACCTTCCTTATACGCAAGGGAAGCGGCTGTTTTAAATGCCATTTCCGATGAATCGACAGGGTGATATGAGCCGTCTACAAGTATTGCTTTGAGTCCTACAACGGGGCAGCCGGCAAGTACGCCTTTTTTTACGGATTCCTGCAATCCTTTTTCAACCGCAGGGAAGTAGTTTTTTGGCACTGCTCCGCCGAATACTTTTTCTTCGAATATAAGCGAATCGCTTACACAAGGTTCAAATTCGATCCATACATGACCGTATTGACCGTGTCCGCCTGTTTGTTTCTTGTACTTTCCTTCAGCTTTGACCTTGCGACGGATAGTTTCTTTGTATGCGATTTTAGGTTCTTTCAGTTCAATATCAACACCGAACTTGTTTTTCAGCTTGGATACGGTAACCTCAAGGTGCTGTTCGCCCAGACCGCTTAAAATCTGTTCTTTAGTACTTTCATTCTGTTCGTATTTTAAGGTTTTGTCTTCGTCAAGTATTCTTTGAATGCCGGTTGAAATTTTGCTTTCATCACCCTGTGCGCTGCATACTGCCATTGAATAGCATGGAACAGGAAGAGATAATTTTTTAAATAAAACCTTACGTTCCGGAGAGCAAAGAGTATCAAAAGTAGACGCATTAATTTTAACTGCGGTTACAATATCGCCGGCGGTTGCTTCTGATGTTTCAGTTTGTTGTTTGCCTTTCATAAAATAAAGCTTACCGATTTTTTCATTTTCTCCTGTTGAAGAATTGAAAACTGTTGAATCTGCTTTCAGTATGCCCGACATGACTTTAATATACGACACTTTTCCGATAAACGGGTCAGCTACGGTTTTAAATACGAATGCAGACAGAGGTTCTTCTGTAGTGCATTTAATTTGTATCAAATCATCTCCTAATGCTGCTTCAACCGATTCAGACTCATCTGCGGACGGAATAAGAAGTGCAATTTCTTTTAAAAGCATATCAATACCGGATAAATTAACGGCTGATGTGCATACGACAGGAGTAATTATGCCATTGTTCATACCGTTGTGTATACCGTCGATCAGTTCTTTTTGAGTAAACGGTTCACCTTCAAAGAATTTCTCCATTAATGCTTCGTCAGTTTCGGCAACAGCCTCGCTTACAGCCTCCAACAGGCCATCGATACGATAAGTCATTTTTTCAATTTCAGGCATTTCAGTTTCAATTGTATTGCCCTTATCATCGTATTTATACGCTTTCATTTCTATAAGATTTACGTAAGAAGCAATTTTTTCATTTTCAATAACAGGTACTACAACAGGGCAAACTGTAGGACCGAATACGGTTTTAAGTTCTGTAAGCACGTTATAGAAATTAGCGTTTTCATCGTCGATCTTTGTTACTACAAACATTTTAGATTTATTCTGTTTTACAGCTTCTTTATACGCTTTTTTTGTACCGACCTTAACGCCTGATTTTGCTGAAACAGTTATCATAACCGTATCGGCGGCGGATATTCCCTGAATCATTTCTCCTGCAAAATCAAAAAGTCCCGGAGTGTCAAGGAGATTTACTTTTATATCTTCATATTCAAATGCCGCCGCAGAGCTGCCTATTGAAATTTTTCTTTTTACTTCTTCCGGATCAAAATCCATTATTGTTGTTCCGTCGGTTGTTTTGCCAAGTCTGTCGGAAACTCCGACTTTATAAAGCAGCGCTTCTGCAAGTGAAGTCTTTCCTGAACCGTTATGTCCTGCCAGAGTTATATTTTTTATACGTTTCATTGTGGTTTCGCTCCTTTTATCAAATTGTACAATAACACACTTAATATTATACTGGATTTTATTTATTATTTCAACTATTTGCAAAATATTCTACATATTTTATTAAAATTGAGCTTGTATTTTGTCTATTTTGCATATAATTTTTATTTGGTTTGTGAAAATCCATAAGGAATAAAAATTGAAATTATCAATAAAGATTGTGTTTGCTTTTTTAACTTTTGCTTGTAAAAACTATATTTTTCTTTATTTTCCATTTTATATTCCTTTTGTAAAATGCCGAATCGTTAAACGATCCGGCATATCATTAAAGTTTTCTTATTTTAATAGCAAAAACGGTTATAACAGTACATATCAGATGGTAAGCGAGAAGCATTGCAGGTGATAGATCCGAAAACGCATTCAAAACGCAGTTGACAGCCACGACGCCCAGTCCTAACAATGCTGATGCAGACTGTATTGCAACGCCTGCGGCTACAGTTTTTCTTATGGATTTAGCGCCCATAATAAGCTGTATAAAGGAAGTAAATTTTCCTGAACAAGCCATAGAAGCGCTTATTTTTTTAACCTTTTTAGTTTCTTCGTCAAAATCCTTTACCATTCTTTGAGGAATGATCTTGAGCAGTTCGTCTGAATAATTAAAAAGGGAGGAAATACGTCTGATCGTAATAAACGGATCCACACTTTTTATAATAACGGCAATATCATTTTTTTCCAATTGTTTCATACACTTTTTTACAGCAGGGCTTGCCGTTACTTCAATTATAAACATTGCCGCCAGATTGCCCGAAACGGAAAGATAAAGTGCGTCCCGATTTCCCTCGGTAAATTCATTTTCCTTTGTTTTAGTAGGGATTCCTTCAATATTATGACTGTTCATAAGCTCACGGTTTCCAAGAAGAATTCTTCTGTTATTGATCCAGCCGCACAGACCCATTGAGTCCTCATAAACAAAATTTTCAACATGACTGAGCATTTTTTGCTTTCCCGAAATAACATCATTAAAAAGATCTTTTAAAATACTGTTTCCGTGAGACGCCAGACTGGCTGCTTCTATCAAGGCTTCATCAATTTTAGTACCTGAAAAAAGCTTTATGGAGCATAAATTTATAGTACCTTCGGGGAATAATGTGCTGGCGTCAATCATAACTGAATTGATATCATAATAATCTTCAACGCTTTGATATCCAAGCATAACGCCATGGTTTCTGACATATTTTTTTGCCGCTTTTTCAAGAGGAATATTAGCAATAAGCGGTATTGCCATACATGCACATGCGCTGACGCATGCTGAAAAAACGAACAATGCAAAGCATACGGCTTCTTTATTGAAAGTTCCTATTTTCCAGAATGTCAGACCAGCGGAAAACAGCAGAGAAAAAATCATAACAATGGGAGCGATTATACGGCTGTATTTATCTCCGGTATCGGAAGAATATGTATACTTGGCAAAATCCTTTATAAAATTGGTGCGCTTCATTGTCGCAAGAATAGGAAAATCTCCGATAGTACCTCTTGTAAGGCTTTCCGCTCTGTCTACGTCCTCAACGCACACTATTGCATGACGGTTGAAATCCTTGGAAATAAAATCAAAATTCAAAGACGCTCTGCTGAGTATGAGACGTTTTCCGAAGGCATTGATCAGGAGACTTAATACTGCGACAGGAGTGTAAATAAAAAACTTTTCGTTATGGAGCATTTGCGGGTCGAGTATTGCAGGAATCGCCGAAACGGCAGAAGCTATGCAGGTAAGCGCTGTGAGGCTGTCGCTGTCTGCACGGAATTTAATCAAGCTTATCAGTCCGTTTTTTATTGTTCCGAATGAAACTATCATTGAAAGCAGAAGCAGCAGTATCTGAACCCAAGAGTATATTTCGGGTGAACGGCTGATACTTAGCATTTCAGGTACCGGAAGTTTTAAGGTTTCTCCTACAGCTATGTAGACGCTGAAAACAGTCATTATCAGCAGTACCATAATTCTGAATGAAATATTTCCCCTGATATCTGCAATATCGTTTTTTATTTTACGGGCGTCCTCAAAGCTGTCGTAATCTTTTATCGACTGTTTTTTGCTGTAGGATTTGCCTTTATTTTTTTTCTTTTTTCCTTTGATATTATCTTCTTCAAAAATTCCTTCGCTGAAAGGCTGATTAATTTCGGGGATCTGAACGTCCAGTGCTTCAGGAGCTGCCGATTCAATCAGTTCTACCATCCCGTTTTGAGGTTCTGGTTCTTTTTTATTTTCTTCTTCACGTTTTACTATGAATTTTCTTTTTTTCTTTTCGGGGTTAGTATATATACCGTCCGGAGATTCAACGGAATAGGTAAATTCCGGCTGCTTTTTTTTCTTTTTCCGCCGTTTTGCACGCATTTCCTTGGCACGTGTAGAATTACTCATTTTTCGTACTTTAGGAACATATACTTCATCAGAGGTATTTTGAGTGACCACAGCTCCGTCGTAACCTTCAATGGAATCGGTAGCTCTCGGAGGAAGATCGGCTTTATTTATTTGAATATCCTTTACAGAATTTATGTAAGAGACGTTTGGTCTGTTAATATCCGAAACCGCAAATTTTCCTGATTTATGACTTGGTGACGGTTTTTTGACAATGTCTTTTTCTGCGCTTTGCAGTTCGTTAATATTAAATGCAGCGGTTATATCTGCATTTTTTGCGTATTCCGGTATTTTAATATATCCGGTATTCTGATAAGGTTTGTCAGCGTTAATTTTCGTTTGCGTCTGAACTTCTGCTGATTTATGTTTAACGGAGGCTTTAGATGATCCTCCGGAATATTCATTTAATATATCGTCAAGATTATAATCTTTAGGCATTTATATCAATCTCCAATTATTTCTTTGTTCTTTGTCTTACAGCTTCATACATAAAGATACCTGCGGCTACTGAGGCATTTAAAGATGTAATTTTTCCGTTCATGGGCAGCTTAAGTAAAAAATCGCACTTTTCTTTAATAAGCCTTCCCATGCCAAACCCTTCCGAGCCTATTACAAGAGCAATACTGCCCTTCAGGTCAACACCGTCATAATCTTCACCGGAAGCGTCAGTACCATAGATCCACACGCCGTTTTCCTTAAGCTTATCAATTGCTCCGGCAAGATTAGAAACCCTTGCCACTGGAACCCAGCTTGCAGCTCCGGCAGAGGTTTTATGAACGGTAGCGTTAAGTGAAGCGCTTCGTCTTTTAGGGATAATAATTCCGTCTGCACCGGCAGCTTCGGCTGTTCTGATAATAGCGCCCAGATTATGCGGGTCTTCGATTTCATCGCAAATAATTATAAATGGCTCGGTACCCTTTTTGGCAGAAATCTCAAGTATGTCTTCAACAGATACATATTCCGCACATGCTGTTACGGCAGCTACGCCCTGATGAGCTGCTCCCTGCGTCAGCTGTTCCAGCTTCTGGAAATTTACGTCCTTTACTACAGCTCCGTTTTTCTTTGCCATTGAACGGATTCTGCCTAAAATTCCGCCTTCGCCGTTTATATATACAGTATCTATATTAGCTTCTGATTTTAATGCTTCCAGAACAGGATTCCTTCCGCAGATTATATTTTTTTCATTCATATATAATTTACTTCCAATATTTAAATTTACAACAAAATTATCTTTATTTTTTTACAAATCGTTTACAAGATTAATTATAACATTATTACAGAAAAATTACAAGAGAATTTTACAGAATATTTTGTTACATAAAGACGAAATCAAAATAATATTGCAGAAAGTAAATAAATACCAGAACCCAACGCCAGAAATCCGGCTGTTATTATAAGCAGTAATTTAAGCCAGAATACGTATTTAGGCGGTTTAGGACTCATACTCCGTATAAGCTCGTTTGCCTCACGGCTTATAAGTTTTTCCGGTGCGTTGCTCATATTAGGCTTTAAATACAGTACCGCTTTTTCAAAATATATACTTTGAGGATTATTGATCTCCAAAACTTTTTTGTTAACTCCTTTAATCATTGTAACCTCCGAAAGCTGATTTCAGGAATAATTATTCCCAGGATTCGGATAAATATACATTCTGTAATAGCAAACTGTTTAAACCACTGTGGAAAACTGTGTGGAAAGGGTGGAAAACTACTGTAAAAGCTGTGGAAAACTGTGTGGAAAAGGTGGAAAATTTCGCAAATCCACAATTTCAAGTCTGTTGAAAACAAATATTACTGTCTGTAATACCAAAATGTAACTCGTTTTTAACCTTTATGTAACATTTTAACAATTAAATAATATTTAATATGAAAAAGGACGGCATATCCGTCCTTTTTTTATTTTTTTGCATTTGCAAGCATAAGCTTGATTCTGTTTTCCTGATTAACTTTGGTAGCGCCGGGATCGTAATCGATAGCTACTATATTGGCGTTTGGATACGCCTGTTTTATAACTCTTGACATACCCTTAGCTACAATATGATTAGGCAGACAGCCGAAAGGCTGAGTACAGATAATATTTTCCGTACCGGTTTCTGCGAGAGCCGCCATTTCGGCAGGAATAAGCCAGCCTTCGCCCATATTTACTCCCTGACTGATATACTTGTCGGCAAGCTTTCTTATGTGATCAAAGTCATGAGGAGCTTCGAAAACGCCGTGTTCGTTTATAGTTTTTATAACTGTTTTCTGTACCTTGTGAATAAAGCTATAGCCAATTTTACTGAAAAGAGTTTTCTGAGATTTAAACTGATACAGTTTACCGTCTGCAACGGAACCGGCAAGGCAATACATTACAAATTCCATAAGCGCCGGTACTATAGGCTCGCAGCCTTCAGACAACAGAAATTCTTCCAGATGATTGTTTGCAAGAGGAGAATATTTTACGTAAATTTCTCCAACTATTCCCACACGGATTTTCTTTTCTTTGGTACGCTTTATTGTATCGAAATCTTCACACATCATACGGCAGTATTTTTTACATTTAAGAAACTCTCTTTTATCAAAAATCGGTATGAGCTTTTGCTGCCATAGATCTCTCATTTTATCGGTATCACCCTTGTTTATTTCGTAAGGCTTGCACTGATTATATAAGGACATGAGTAAATCACCGTAAAATACAGCATAAACAACTTTTATAAGTAGCGGTAAGGTAAGATCAAGTCCGTTGCCTTTTTCCAATCCGCTTAAATTCAGGGAAATAACAGGCACTTGAGGAAATTCCTTTTTAAGTGCCTTTCTGAGCAGATGAATATAGTTTGACGCACGGCAGCCGCCTCCGGTCTGGGTGAGCATTAAGGCGGTTTTGTTAACGTCATACTTACCGCTTTTGAGAGCATTAATAAACTGTCCGATTACAAGCAGCGCCGGATAGCATGTATCGTTGTGGACATTTTTCAGTCCCTCGTCCACGACCTCTCTTGTAGAGGTCTGAAGCAGTTCTACATTATATCCGTATTTTTTTAAAATGTTTATTATAAGCTTGAAATGTACAGGCAGCATATCGGGAACAAGAATAGTATAGCTGTCTTTCATTTCCGGCTTGAATACAGGGTATTGCATAAGTATTTCTCCAATCCTATTTCTCTTCTATTGCCGCTACAAGACTTCTGAGTCTTATTTTAGCCGCACCAAGATTGTTGATCTCATCAATTTTAAGCTGAGTGTAGAGCTTGCCTTTTGATTCAAGGATTTCTCTTACCTCGTCTGTGGTAATAGCGTCGATTCCGCAGCCGAATGAAACAAGCTGTACAAGCTGCATATCAGGCTGTGTGGTTACGTACTGTGCCGCACGGTAAAGACGTGCATGATAGCTCCACTGGTTTAAAACTCCTGGATTTGGATAATGACCGTACTGGAAAACAGCATCTTCTGAAACTACAGCCATACCCAGACTGGTAATCAGCTTTTGGATTCCGTGATTTATTTCCTTATCAATATGGTAAGGGCGTCCGGAAAGTACGATTATCTTCTGACCGTTTTCACGTGCCTTACTGATAATCTGATTTCCTCTGTTAAAAATTTCATTTCTGTAGTCTGCAAGCTTTTCATATGATTTTTTTACCGCCTGCTTGACCTGAGGCTTTTTGATGCCGTATTTTTTCAGTATCTCATACATTACGGAAGTCACGTTCTTTTCTCTGTTAAGATCCATATACGGATAAATAAAGTTATTGCTGTTAAGTCTGGGGTTATTAGCAATCAGAAGCTCCGGATAGTATGCAACAACAGGACAGTTAAAGTGATTATCGCTTTCACCCTCGTCAATATTGTAACTCATGCAAGGATAGAAAATAAAATCAACATTTTTGTTCAGCAGGCTTTCAATATGACCGTGGGTAAGCTTTGCCGGATAACAGACGGTGTCCGACGGAATGGTATGCTGTCCCAGATAATAAATATCCCTTGAGCTTTCATCGGAAATAATTGTTTCAAATCCCAATTCGTTAAACAATGTTTTCCAGAATGGGATCAGTTCATAGAAATTAAGCGCAAGAGGAAGTCCGACCTTAGCTTTTGGATTTTCCACATGCTGTTCAAACATGGAAAGCAGCAGATTATATTTAAAGTCGTAAAGACTTTCGTTTTCGCTGCTGACTGCTTTTCCGGCGCCCCTTTCACATCTGTTTCCGGAAATAAATTTTCTGCCGTCGGCAAACGTAATAATATTAAGACCGCATTTTGCTGTGCAGCCGCCGCACTGTGCAGATTTTGAAGTATATGAAAAGTTTTCAAGGAGTTCTTTGGAAATTGTGGAAGAACTGCCGTTTGTTTTTTCTTTAGCGTAAAGAGCGGCGCCAAATGCGCCCATAAGTCCTGAAATTGCCGGACGGATCACATTTCTTCCCATTTCCATTTCAAAAGCTCGTAGTACGGCATCATTTAAGAACGTACCGCCCTGAACTACGATATTTTTACCGAGTTCTTCAGGCGATTTTGCTCTGATAACTTTATAAACGGCATTTTTAATGATTGAGGAGGAGAGTCCGGCGGAGATGTCCTCGACAGTCGCACCGTCCTTCTGTGCCTGCTTGACGCTGCTGTTCATAAATACAGTACAGCGTGAGCCTAAATCAACAGGATTTTCCGCAAATAAACCAAGAGACGCAAAGTCGGCTATATCATATCCCAGAGCAAGTGCAAATGTCTGGATAAACGAACCGCAGCCTGAAGAACATGCTTCATTTAGCATAATACTGTCTATGCTATGATTTTTGATTTTAAAGCATTTAATATCCTGTCCGCCGATATCTATAATAAAGTCTACCTCCGGACAGAAATACGACGCCGCTTTAAAATGAGCAACCGTTTCAACAATACCGAAATCTATTGAAAGTCCAGCTTTTATAAGATCCTCGCCGTAGCCTGTGACTGCACTTCCGGCAATTTTAATTTCCGGATTCATTTCACTGTAAATCTTTTTCAGTTTATCTGCAATTCTGTCAAGAGGCTGACCCTTATTTGAGGAATAGTGCTGATACAAAATACGGCAGTCCTCAGTGATAAGAATAAGCTTAGTAGTGGTCGAACCTGCGTCAATACCAAGGTAAGCGTTGCCTTTATATGTATGCAGATCGGCATATTCGAGGTCGCATTTTTTATGTCTTAAAATAAATTCTTCATATTCTGCCTTAGAATTGAAAAGCGGCTGTCCGGTTACAATACCGTTTCCTGTTTTAGCGTTTTCGATCTTTTTTATAACTGATTCAATTGTAAAGTCGTCATGACTGTTAAATGCAAACAAAGCACAGCCTAAGGCGACAAATACCGGCGCTTCTTTCGGAAATACCGCCGTTTCGCCTTCTTTAAGTCCTAAGGTATCAACAAATGCTTTTCTCAGCCCCTTAAGGAATGAAAGCGGACCGCCAAGGAAAAGAACTTTACCTTCAATAATTCTTCCCTGTGCCAGACCCGATACTGTTTGATCGACAACAGCCTGAAAAATACTTGCACATATGTCTTCTCTTTTAGCGCCTTGATTTAAGAGGGGCTGAATATCGGATTTTGCAAATACACCGCATCTTGAAGCGATTGGATAAACTTTTTGAGCACAAAGCGACATATTGTCCATTTCTGTAACAGTAACTCCAAGGAGAGTAGCCATCTGATCTATAAATGCGCCTGTTCCTCCTGCGCATGAACCGTTCATACGCTGTTCAACTCCGCCGGTTAAGAAGATAATTTTAGCGTCTTCTCCTCCAAGCTCTATAACAGCGTCAGCGTCAGGAATTCTTTCCTTTACTGCTATAAAAGCAGAGTTGACTTCCTGTACAAAAGGTATTTCCGCACCTGTGGCAAGTCCCAGTCCCGCAGAACCGGTCATGCAGATTTTAAAAGTATCGTTTGGGTATTTTTCCTGTACAGCTTCAAGCTGTGTTTTTACAGTTTCGCGTACCTTTGAAAAGTGACGCTGATATTCCGAATAAATTATATTTTTCTTTTCATCAATAATAACAGTTTTTACTGTCGTTGATCCGACGTCAATGCCGAGAGAATAAATAGCCATATCTGAATTCCTTTCTGAAATCCAATAGAAATTACATTTGTATATTATTATAACACCTTTTTATTAAAAAAGCAAAGATTTTTTACAGTAATTTAATATGCAATGTTTACCGCTGTTGAATACCGTAAAAAAGTCAATATTGTATAATACAGTTGTCAAAATCTGCTCTTGAAAAAGAAAATACGGACTGCTATACTATATTTGTCAGATAATCATAAAAAATATAAAACAGATACTAATTTTTTATAAAAGGAGAAATTTATGGATTTCGGAAAGAATTTTGTTTGGGGAGCAGCAACGGCTTCCTATCAGATCGAAGGCGGAGCTTACGAGGACGGCAAAGGACTTAATATTTTTGATACGTTCTGTCAGATACCGGGAAGAATTGATAATAACGATAACGGGAATATAGCCTGCGATCATTATCACCGATGGAAAGACGATATTGCAGTAATGAAGGAAATAGGACTGAAGGCTTACAGATTTTCTTTAAACTGGGCAAGAATTCTTCCGGAGGGTATCGGAAAAGTCAATCCAAAAGGAATTGAATTTTATAATAATATAATAGACGAACTGCTGAAAAACGGAATAGAACCGTACATTACTCTTTATCACTGGGATCTTCCTCTTGCACTGGATAAGCTGGGCGGCTGGAGAAATCCTGAAATTGTAAGATGGTTCAGCGAATATGCAAAAGTGGTTGCTGAAAACTTTTCTGACAGAGTAAAATATTTCATGACCATAAATGAACCTCAGGTAATATTTGGTCTCGGATATCAGCAGGGAAGAATTGCTCCGGGTTTAAAGCTTACAGTACCTGAGCTGCTTGAGGCTGCACACAATCTGCTTAAAGCACATGGCGCAGCAGTTGTGACCTTGAGAACCTATGCGAAGCAGCCGCTTAAAATCGGATATGCTCCTTGCGGGAATATGAATATGCCTGCTTCAGACGCTAAGGAAGATATTGAAGCGGCTCGTGATTCAATGTTCAGCTTTGACACTCCTGATATGGCGATAGGAAGTCTTGTATGGTATAATGATGCAATTTTCTTTGGTAAATACCCTGAACGTGAATTTAAGATATGTGAAAAATATATGCCTGAAATTACCGATTCAGATATGAAATTGATAAGCCAGCCGCTGGATTTTGTCGGACATAATGTTTACTGGGGACACAAAGTTTCTGCCGGTGACGGTACTCATAAAATAGTCAGCGATCCGGGCGGATTTAAAAATGCGCCCTACAGGTGGCCTGTAACACCCGATTGTCTTTACTGGGGGACTAAGTTCCTTTATGACAGATATAAAAAACCTATATATATTACAGAAAACGGAAAGTCATGTCATGATGAAACCTCAGCCGACGGTCATGTTCATGATACTGAAAGAATCAATTATATTAACGGTTATCTCAAAGGACTTAAAAAATCTGTTCTTGAGGGTACTGACGTTGCAGGATACTTTCATTGGTCGCTTATGGACAACTTTGAATGGGCGTACGGCTATACCGAACGTTTTGGATTGACTTATGTGGACTATAAAACTCAGAAAAGAATCTTAAAGGATTCCGCATACAGATACAGTGAGATTATAAGAACAAACGGTGCGGATCTTTAATGTATATTTAACACTTTTGCGTAGAATATAATTATGAGGTGATAAAAGTGGAAAAAGGCGAAATCCCTATTGGATTTGGTATGGCTCTCGCTATGAATCCGGAAGCTATGAAAAAATTTTCGGATTTGCCAGAAGCAAGGCAGAAGGCTATTATCGACGGTACTCATAATGTAAATTCCAAAAGTGAAATGCAGCAGTATGTGAGAAATATTTTAGCGGAATAAAAACAAAAAATCCCGATTCAAAATGAATCGGGATTTATAATTATAGTCCTGTCTTTTATAGATTATTGAAACAGCCTATTGCTTTTCCAATAATTTTTATATTATTTATTTCGTCTCCGATAAAAATCATCGGTTCAAAGTCCGGATTATCAGCATATAAAATCAGTTTTTGATTTTCCGTATAATAGTAATATTTTCTTATGAATATTTTTCCGTTGAGTGAAATCATGACTATATCTTTATTTTTAATGGTGTCTGTTTTTTTTATAAAGACAATAGCTCCGGCGTATATTTGAGAATTGCTCATACTGTTGTCAGCAGCCTTAAAACAAAAGTCTCCATGCAAATCAGAAAGGCATAAATGTTCATTAAAGATCATCTTGCCGTTTTCTGTATAATTAAGTATCGGTATCGTGTCGCTGCACTGTAAAACATCTTCTATTTTTATATTTTTATCTTTTTCAATATCTCTGACAAGTCTGTCAAGACCGTTTTTTTCTTCCTCTTCACTCCAACCCATGAGATATTCCGGAGAAACCTGAAGTATTTCTGAAAGGGGTTTTAAAACTTCTGCCGGAATTCTTTCAATGTCGCTGCTTTCATAGCGGTATACAGTGGCACGGTTTTTATTGAGTTTTTCTGCCAGTTCATCTGCACTTAAACCCAGTTCTTTTCGCCTTTGTTTTATTCTTTCACCAACAGTCATATAATCACGTTCCTTTTTGTGGTTTTTATTATTTTAACATATAATTTGCTTAAATGCAATTTTTTTGCATATCTGCGAAAAAACTATTGACAACCGAAAAAAATTGTGTTATCATATAATCACAAAAGTCGCATATGTGCAAATTTAACTTATGGTAAAGAAAGGAGGATTAGTTTGCTTATCGCATATAAGCAACTTGAAAATGCAGAAAGGAGGGTAAAATGACAGATATAATAGTAGCCTTGATTGCATTGATCGGTACTCTCTGCGGTTCTCTTGGAGGCGTATTGGTATCGTCAAAAATGACAAATTATCGGCTTTTACAGTTGGAAAACAAAGTTGCCGAGCATAATAATTTTGCCAGAAGAATGCCGGTCATAGAGGAGCAGATTAAGGTTATAAATCACAGAATTGACGATTTGGAAAGGGGAGTGTAGTGAAAAATTATTTTGCAAAGCTTTTGAGTGTGAAAAGTATTGTGACTATAATACTCACATTTAATTTTGCTGTTTTAACCGTAATGGGGAAAATAAATTCAGAGCAGTTTATTATGATCTTCACAACGGTTATAGCGTTTTATTTTGGTACTCAGCACGAAAAAAATAATACAGAAGAATGAAAGGAAATGATGTATATGAATAGTCCGTATATGGGAGATTTTAAGGTAACTCAGGAATATAATGGGAATGATCATGACGGTCTTGATTTGGTTGGAATTGCATCAAAAGAAATACATAGCACAGTAAATGGTATAGTGGAATTTGCCGGATGGGAAAACAGTTCAGATCAAAGTCAGGGATTTGGACAGTATGTAAAAATTATTGATGATGTCAGCGGATATGGTTATTATTTTGGTCATATGTCAAGTATTAAGGTTAAGGTCGGCGATAGGGTCAAAATTACTGATATTATAGGAATTGAAGGCAGTACAGGTAACAGTACAGGCAGTCATTGTCATTATTGTATTCGCAAAAACGGTAAGGGGACGCATATTGACGTATCAGAGATCTCCGGTATTCCTAATAAGCTTGGTACATACAATGACGGATATGTATCAGGTTCAGGGAACAAAAGTGAAAACAAATCAGTAACTCTGATTATTGACGGGGTTACTTATTCAGGAACTCTAACTAAAAAATAATCAAAAAAAGCACAGCTTATGCTGTGCTTTTTATTATAAAATTTCTTCCAGTTTTTTTCTTATTCCCGCATTTCTTTTTATATAATCGATGTTCATAGGTTTGATTTTACCGTCTGCAAAATCATACATACCCTGTAAAATTCCCTCTGTACTGTCTTCTACAAGATAGCCTCCAAATTCACGAAAATAACCACCTGGACCGTGTATGTCTGTAGAAAATGACGGTATACCCAAAGAATCAGCTTCATGAAGAACCATTGGAAGTCCTTCATAAAATGATGAAATTATAAATAAATCGCATCTTTTTAAAATTGGCATAGGATTTTGCATAGATTTAATTAAAACAATGCTGTCCCAGCAATTTGTTTGTCGGGCATGTTCAATAGTTTTATTATAAAGAACGCCGAGTCCTCCGATTATTATTAGGCTTGAATCTGGATAAGATTTATGAAATTCTTCAAAAGCGTCAATAAGTCTGAAGTGACCTTTTTCTGGCGAGAATCTTCCGATAGTAATGAATTTCATTCCCGGAGAATTTAAAATATGGTTTACTCCGTTCGGGTGCGGACAGAAAATTTCAGTATCCTTTTGAAATTCGATTGGCATATCGCCCTTTAGAACCACAGCGTCATGATTATGGAAATTATTCATAACCATAATATTATCCTTTCTGCCACTAATCTGATAGGTAGGTTCTGCTATATCAATGGATACCGGAAGAACATGGTCACAAACATTATAAGCCCATTTTAGCAAATGTATATTTTGATTATTTCTTGTTTCTATTTCCTGAAGCATATCATTATGAACGAACACGGTTTTAATAGAGTCAAATTGAGTCAGCATTCCAAGAATGGTGTTTTCATAACCGCCGTAATGTATAACATGTTTAAATTTAATATTATAAAAATGTTTTTTTATTTCTCTTGAGTATGCTTCAGCCATTATTTTTTTATATTTATTTTTTTCTTTTCCTTTTTTCAAGTAATTTTTATGTGCATAATCAGTTTTAAAGTCAAAAGTTATTTCACTGCTTATGGGGATTACTCCGACTTCATCAGGAATTACTTCTGTTCTTGAAGGATCTTCTTTAAGAAGCCGTTCACGGAATGAAAGGTAATAATTGTTTTTGGATAAATCAATATTATCAAGTACGGAAAGAAGAGCAGTTGTAATACCATTTTTAGCAAGATTTCCGGCAAATATCAGAACGTTTTCTTTACCGTTAGGTATAAGTTTTTCTTCGTTTGTGACCGACTTTCCGAGAAATACTCTTTGACAGATTCTCTTAACTGCGTCCGGACTGTCGTAAGTACAGTATTTTTTTATAAATTCCGAGTCGTCGTAATCCTTAGGAGTGTTTATTGCTTCAATGAGTTCATCGACGGTAGCTGCCTGAGGAAATGGAAATTCATCTAAAGATACGTAAATGCCTCTGTTTTGGAAGTATTCTTCCTTATCGTAGGTATAGAGAATTATTTTTTTTCGGGAATTTGCAAAATCATAAAATACGCTGGAATAGTCTGTAATAAGGGTATCAGCCATATTCAATATCTCATAATATTCATATCCTGCCGGAAAAGCCTTGATATGCTTATATGCGTTATCTTCAAATTCCAGCTTCATAAGAGGGTGATATTTTACATACATCAGCTGATTGTCTTTAAGACGGCTGTCCATTTCTTCAAGAAAATGTGTAGTATCGTCTATCACGCCTTCCTGATCGTATTTATTTACTTGACCTCTCCATGTAGGCATATAAACAATTATTTCCTTATTGTCAACCTCAAATTGTTTTCTCAGTTCAGCGCGTCTTTCAGTGTTAAAAAATACGGAATTTCTGGGGTATCCTTCATTTAAAATAGTTGCTTTGCATAGATTTTTCAACATGTACGCACTGACCATTTTTTCTTTCATATATTCATTAGGAAATACCAGATAATCACTGAAAATGAGATTTCTCATAACATTGCCCATATTATAAACTTCGTTTTTAACATCTCGTCCCATATTTTTCAGCGGTGTTCCATGCCATGTATTTAAAATTATCTGTCCGTCTTTTTTTATAAAACGTCTGGGAAATGAAGTATCATTAACAAGATATTTTGATTTTGAAAGAAATTTATAATATTTTAAGGATTCTTCTCTTATAAATTTAACTTTTTTGATTCCGTATTTTTGAAGTAAATTTTTCACATTTTCAGCCATATAAGGCTTGGCAGGTACATATAATTTAAAATGTTTATAGTCTGGATTAGTTGAAAGTTCCCTAGCAATATATAATATATTTCCAGCCATATCCGACCCGTTTCTGGATTCAAGAAATACCATATTTTTATTTAATTTGGATTTCTGATATATATTATAATAAATACTAAACCACAATCGGGATTTTAATTTGTTGACTATTCTTTTTACCGTACTGTTTTTTGCCATTTAATAATTCCTCCGAAATAGAAATTGAAAGTATTTAATATAGTTTATTTTAAATCATTTTTTATTTGAGTAGTAGAAATTTCCGGCGTTCTGGAAAGATATACTACCTCGCAGTAATCTTTCAGAAAATCAAATTTTCCGGTCCAGTCGTCTCCCATTACGAAAGTATCGATTTTAAATTCCTTTACATCGCTGATTTTCTGTTCCCAGTTTTCTTCAGGTATAACAAGGTCTACATATCTTACGGATTCAAGAAGACGTTTTCTTTGTTCATAGGTAAAGTAGCATTTTTTCTGTTTGGAATTCCAGTTAAATTCATCGGTAGATAAAGCTACTATAAGATAATCTCCCAAAGCCTTGGCTCTTTGCAGCAGATTAATATGACCGTAATGAAGAAGATCATAAGTACCGTAAGTAATAACTTTTTTCATTGTTTTAATACTCCTGATATTATTTATTTTATTTTAAAAATTTACCTAATTAACAATTTTCCACTATAATTTTTAGTATATATTAAAATTATGTTTTTGTCAAGAAAAATCAAGAGTGTATTACTTTTTGAAACATAATTTTAAGAATAATGTAAAAGAAATGTTTTTTCTTTATTAATATGTTTTACTTTTTGTTTTATATTAAACGACAAATTTTTTGGTATTAAATGTGAAAAAAATAAGAGACTCATATTATGAGTCTCTTTATATTAATTAAAATGTTTATTTGCAAGATAATGTGCAATTGCAGCGGCGTCGCCGGCAGTTATCTTACCGTCTTGGTTATAATCTGCCCATGCCGGAAGTTCTTCCTTTTTCTGATGAGCCAGCATTTTGGCAATATATGCAGCATCGCCGGCAGTTAGATTGTTATCGCCGTTTGCATCGCCTCTCAGACCCGCCTGAACTGGGATGTAGGCAATTTTGAATCCGTTTATTATAAGGATAGATTCATCATATCCGTTTTCATAGACTTCAGCAGGGGAGTAAGAAAAGCTGCATGGAATGCTGATTTTACGTCCGGTCTCATCAAAGAAACTAATTTTATCAGCAAATGATTCTTCGTCGGACGCACATGCAATTACATCTTCTGAATAATAATAAATTTGTTTTGTAATATTATTCGGATCAATTGTTTCATAGTTTCCTGCCATATCATAAACTTCCACAAAGCTTTCGGTTGAATATTCCGGCAGCTTTATTAAAATGTTATTTTTATACGATGTATTTGCCGGAGCAAAGTACACAGGATATGATTCATCGTTTACCTCATAGCTTACGGCTCCCTGTAATGAGCCGTTATCTGCGGCTTCAATCATAAGATATTCCGTATCTCCGATAATTAGTTTGGAGCAATTGTTTATAACAGGCTTTTCAGTGTCAATAGTAAAGCTTTGAGTTACAACTTTACTGCTGTATTTATCTGACAGAGGAGTTTTGGCCGTTACCCATATCGTATAAGCGGCATTGTTATGAATTTTTCCGTCAGTGTCTCGGAAATCCCAGTTTATTTCAAATGAATTAGACGTTCTTTCGTTAGTTGCATGATCGATATATATATTTCCGCTTCCCAGAATCTCGCTGTAAACCTCTTCCTTATCGGAATTATATATTGATACCTTAACATCATAGCATCTCCGTTTAAAGCAGGTATTTAAAAACAGATTATTAAATGCATTGTCATCATCGTTTGGATTCAGCAGCGGAGAAAAGTAAGGGTGTGACAGCGTTATGTCCAAATCGTCTGTGTCAGACGGTTCATTGTCAAATTCATCTGTGAAAAGACTGTAAAGTTCAATAAGATTCAATCCCGCTGTATTTACACCGTCTGACAAAAAGGAAGCATATTCATTATCGGGATCCTTATAGGCGAACTGTTCAATCAGCTCTGCTGTGTTGTTTTCGCTCCAGTTTCCGCAGAATGTCATAAATGAAAGAGTAAGTGCAGGGGAAGTTTCGTTTTTCAGGTTAATAAAACCGTCTATGAATGTACCGTTTTCAAAAACCTCAAAAATATTATTGTAAGCTTCTTTAGTAAGTATTATTTTAGCCGTTACATGCTTTACACTTGATGGTTCTACCGTTATTTCCTGTAATTCGGCTCCTGTATCGGTATCTTCAAAGACAAGATAATAATCAGCGTCTTTTACAAGTCTCTGAGTATTCCAGCTTAATTCATCATTTTCGTTTACTGCGTCATTGAAAACATCGGCGCTTAGCTGATATGTCTGGGCAGTATCGCTTATATTATGTATATTAAACTGAAGCAAGTATTCTCCGGAAGCGTTTTCTCCCAGTGAAATTTTAGGACGGTAATTATCAGCTTCACTGTTGGAGGATATATAACACGGAGTATTTATCGCATCAGAAACATTTGCCAGTCCGTTTCCCTGAACCCTTGGAGACGCTACCTCAAGACCGTCGCTGGTGCTTATAGGCGTTGCAGTTGACATCAGGAGCTTTGCCATAAGTTCAGTATAATCAGAATTTTTAACAATTCCGTATTTTGAAGCATTTTCCTTTAAATATTGTTTAAGCAGTGCGTTTAAGCCGGCAATCTGCGGAGACGACATTGAGGTTCCGCTCATTGTTGAATAAAGGTTATGCAGTTTTTTATTTGAGTCAGGAACAGAAGAAATAATATTTCCGCCGAATCCTGTTATATCAGGTTTTATAAGCAGAGTTTCAGTAAAATCCCATGATGAAAAGCTGCTCATGACTTCTTTATCATATTTAAGAACAAGCTGAGGAGTCAGACTGAAGCTTACAGTTTTATTTTCCTGTTCTATCATCTTCATTCCTGCGTTGAAGGAAATAAATCCGCTGGGCAGTCCTTGACAATCCATTGTGAGAAGTTTTCCGTTTTCGTCATTGTCATATACGATAAGACCTACTGCTCCCGCTTCAGCGGCATTGTAAGCTTTTTCTGAAAAAGAAATTTTTCCTCTGGAAACAAGCGCTATTTTGCCTTTAACGTTGAGTCCTTTATAATCGTCGGCTTCTCCGTTTCCGGGTATTGGAACGTATGCCAATGTTTTTTCATTAAACGCTGCCAAAATGCTTTTCTCTGAGTCAACTATTTCAAAATTGTTTTCATTAACAGTTATTGCATAAGTTTCCTCAAAATAGTTTTGTGCGGAACCAACAGACAATACGCTTTTCAGGTTATTTGAAAACCCTCCGGTGCTGTAGTCCAGGAAGTTATTTTCAATTACTTCAAGTTTTCCGTCGTTGCCGGCAGATGAACAGAACATGACGCCGGTGCCGGTAATATTGTTAATAGCTTCATATGATGGTTCAAACAATTTTTCTTCAAGCGTTATACCGCTTGCGCCGTAGCTGGTATTTATAACGTCTGCACCAAGATAAAGGCAGTCGTCATAAGCTGCAAAAAGATTTTCATCGCTAAGACTGATGTCTGACATAAGAACGAGCTGTGCGTCAGGAGCGACGCCCTGCGGATCGTACTTGCTGCTGGTTTCAGCTTCTCCGTTGCCTGCTGCAATTCCTGCAACATGAGTACCGTGAGTGTGAAAGTATTTCAGAGTATCGGTTGTTTGCGAACAGTAATTAAATGCATATGGAATTTTATTATTTACATAATAGCTAGCTCCTTTTTTCTGGGTAGCTGATAGGTAAGGGGAGATGTTTATAATGTCTTTTTTTGTCAGCCTTCCTTCAGCACCGTCCGGAAGAGACAAGAATTCATGGTATCGGTCAAAGGAATTGTCTATTACGGCAATTACAATTCCTTCTCCTTTATAGTCCGTTTCGGAAGCACCTACGGTTTCCAGTACTTTATCTGTCAGTTCGGAATAGGAAAATATTGAATCTTTGCTTTCAGTCTGGGCATTAAGCGTATCGATTTCTTCCGATTCATCTCCTCTGGGGGAAATCTCATAAATATCGGATATTACCATAGAATTTAGATCATTTTTTATGATTTTGTATTCATTATGGGAAATGTCAACAGAAAATCCGTTATACGCCGCTGTGTATTCATATTTTGGCGAAAGCGATTTTTTCCCCAGCAGTTTAGCAAGATATTCTTTGGCAAATTCATGTTCTTGTTCAATTGTTTCGTAGGCAGATTGTCCTTCGTCAGTAAAAATAAATTTGTCCACTCCAAGAGATTGTGCCTCGGGATACTTTGCCAGCGGCTCTCCGGGAAGCTTTATAATGCAATTAAATAAAGTGTCATTATAGTCTTTTTCATAAATAGACGCAATAACATGAGAGCTTGCAGACATAAACAGTGATACGGTCATTACTGCGGAGGTCAGAAATGAGATTATTTTTTTCATGTGGTTTCCTTTCTTTATAATTATTTTTATAATTACATTATATCTTATTTTTCCTTATTAGTCAATTAAATGTAAATATAAAAAAATCTTCCTATAATTTATAGGAAGATTTTTTATTAATTATGCCTTCACAAACATCCACTGCTCGTTATATGTATTGTGATAAGGGTGCCAGATTGTTTTTGCCAGATTTGATGTAGAACCGTATTGAACAACCAGACAATATGATAAGTTAGGCATGTGCAGTTTGTATGTACCGTTATCATTTTCATAAATATCTATGTTCATACTTGAATTTTTGACTACGCCGTAATTATCGGTGGAATAGTTTACATTTATATATCCCGGATATGTTGTGGATTTTGTTTTAATTTGATAATTACCGCTTGAAGTTTTAATAATTTCCCACTTCTGATTATTGCCGCTGTTTAATGTATTTTGTACCAAGCCGCCGGTAGTTTCATTTAACTGAAGATATTTTCCGCTGTTCGCATTAATAATATAATAAGTACCTCTAGCGATTTCTGCCTGATTTCCGTCTTCCAGTACCCATTTCTGACTGCTTGAGGCTGTATATTCAGCCCAACCCACAACAGATGTGGAGTTATATACATCAAGAGCTCTCCAGGTATTACCGTCCTGTTTTAAAATGCAGTAAGTTCCATCTGTATTTACTGATAAAGAAATCTTTAGTGATGATCCAACTACGGCTCTTGGAAAATCAGCTGCGTAATTTGCACCAGTTGTTACATAGCTTCCTGTGTGAACGGATTTCAGAGTATTGTTTTGATAAACAAAACGTTGATTATTACCGCCCATAAAAGAATGTTGTATTAATTCTTTGTAACTTGGAGCTGCAACGTCAAGATATAAATTGCTTTTGTAATTTCTTATATAATATGTATTATTTGCAGAAATCGTCATAGCTTCTGCCGATACAATTCTTGCATTGATTTCGTCTGCATAAACATTAGTTATAGGACAGCAAAACAGCATGCATATTAATAAATAAGAAAATACGCTTTTAAAAATCTTTTTCATAATTTAAACCTCTTTTTTTATAATATATAATCCAGATTATATTTTCATTATACATATTTTGACATTTTTTTCAATATATTTTTTTATAATTAATATAATATTTGCTTTTATTTAATAATTTGTTCATAAATAAATAAAAAGTCCGGAATTTCCGGACTTTTTAAATTATTCTTTTTCGTATATGAGATTGTCATTAATATAAACTTGTGAAATGTTGTCCGGGTCTATAGGTTCATCGAATATCCATTGAGCATGATGATACGGTGATTTACCATCTTCATATGTGGAATATCCGCCGTTAAACAGCGGATTTACATATATGATACTTTCATCAGTCATAATTAGTTTTAATTCGTTATCATTAATAACTGTTTCTCCGCTGCTTTCTATTATCGCAGATAAAGGTGTAATTATAAGGTCAGTTATTTGATAATTAACTTCTTTAGGATAATTATTATAGCCTACATGCAAAGTATTTATGTTGCCGAAATTTAATGTAAAGCTGATTCTGAAAATGTCAAAATCATTTTCCCATTCATGACTTTGAAGATCTATATATTTTTTTCCGCTGTTAATGTCAATGAAAGTTTGTCTGGCTTTTTCATCTTCGCTTATATTATTTGAATTATAATTTGAAAGATAAATATCTACATTGTTGTTTTCGGAAAAATATTGTTCGCATAAATTGTATTTTATTATTAGATTTCCTGTATTTTCATCTTCATAGGCATCAAGATTGCCTGAATATCCTGATTCATAATCTATACCATCTGAATTCAGAGCAATGAACTGTATTTGTTCGGCGTCTATGCCTTCCGGTTTTACAATACAGTAAATGTTCAGTTTATCAGCAATCATTCCAACGGGAGTAAAACTTATATCGCTGCTGCTGGATTCATAGCTGAAATTTTCCATTTCGCCTATAAGACTAGTTTCAACATCTGTTATTTCCATATCTGTTGACGTTTCTGAAAAGAAAGTTCTAATCCATTCAAATCCGCCGCTTTCAGCTGCCGCCCATGTACCGCATGTAAGGGCTGCTGCTGCTGCCGCCATCACCGGAATAAAGCGGATTTTTCTTTTAGGCTTGTATTGTGATGTGTTTACGCTGCTTTCAGCCTCTTTTATTATTCTTTCCGTACAATTTTCATTCATAGAAATTTTATTCATAGTTTCCATATATAAGTTTTTGTTCATATTCTTCTTCCTCCTTAAGCTTTTTTTCAATGAGCTTTCTGCCTCTTTGTAAATGTGTTTGAACGGTGGATTCTTTTCTGCTTGTTATTTCTGAAATTTCTTTAACGGAATACTGTTCGTAGTAATAAAGGTGAATGACTATTCTGTATTTTTCCGGAATTGACATTAGAACATCTATAAGCTCAGACTGTGATTCGTTCATAGAATATACTTCTCTGCATTCTTCCAGTGAAGTTTTGGTTTTGTACCATGATGATTTAAAAATATCTTTGCACTTATTAACAGTTACTCTTATAAGCCATGCTTTTTCTTCGTTTTCACTTTGAAATACACGATCTAAGGTGTAGAATTTCAAAAATACTTCCTGAGATATGTCTTCAGCGTCCGATTTGTTTCCGCAGTATGAATAAGCAGCACGGAAAACAGTGTTTTTATACTTTTCGAGTTTTTGGCAGAATATAATGTTATCCATTGCATCAGCTCCTTTCGTTCATTTTTTGAAGCTTCATTAATAAAACGATTTGGGAATACATAAAATCTCAGTTTTTAGTAAAAAAATTAAGGGACGCTTAAAATTCGTCCCTTATAAGATAACTTTATTTTTTTTCAATATCTTCTTTTACACTTGAAGGCAGGCAGAAATCGTATAAAGCTTCATACGAATCATATTCAGATTCCGTCAACACGGCGGAGGGTATCAAGCCGGTACACTCGTTTGAAGAGCCTGCTTCATTAAACATTATATCCTCGTAGGCAGGGGTCACAGGATAATCTTTTTTTGATTTTTTCATTTGCTTTTCCTCCTTTTTTATAGTGTGAGAGAAAAAGCTTGTAATATTCATAAATTATTTTTTAAAAAAATATTGTATAGATGAAGTCAGATATTATTGCGGCAATACAACAGTGCCGCAGTATTTATTGTTTTAATCATTATTTTTTCATAAGACTTTTAAGTCTGTTCATTGCTTCAATAGTGTTTTCTCTGTCTCCGAAAGAAGTGAGTCTGAACCAGCCTGCGCCGTTTTTACCGAAGCCCTCGCCCGGAGTTCCTACTACATAAATATTGTTCAAAAGATAATCAAAAAATTCCCAGCTTCCCATATTATTCGGGCATTTCAGCCAGATATAAGGAGAATTTACGCCGCCTGTGTACTTGATACCCAGTTCGTCCATTGTATCGGCAATGATTTTTGCATTTTCCTTGTAATAAGCGATATTTTCACGAGTCTGTTTCTGTCCTTCTTCAGAAAATACAGCCGCAGCCGCACACTGTACAGGATAAGATACGCCGTTAAATTTTGTGGAAAGTCTTCTGTACCAGAGTTTGTAGATGTTTGTACCGTCAAGCTCAAGCTCTTTAGGAATTACAGTATAACCGCATCTTGTACCGGTAAATCCGGCAGTTTTTGAAAGCGAGCACATTTCAATTGCGCATGTTCTTGCACCTTCAATTTCCATAATACTTCTTGGTATATCATCTTCGGTAATGAATGCTTCATATGCAGCGTCATATATGATAAGAGAATTATTTGCATTTGCATAGTCGACCCAAGCCTTAAGCTGTTCCTTGTTTAAGCATGCGCCTGTAGGATTGTTAGGGGAGCAGAGATATATGATATCTGCCTTTACGTCAGGATCGGGCATTGCACAGAAATTATTTTCTTCTGTACCGTCCGCATAGAGGATTTTTCTGCCTGCCATAATGTTTGAATCAACATACACCGGATAAACAGGGTCTGTTACCAGAATTACGTTGTCTTCTGCAAAAATGTCGCCGATATTACCAGCGTCGCTTTTAGCTCCGTCATTTACAAGAATTTCATCGGCTGATACGTTAACTCCGAAGCTTTTGTAGTAATCTGAAATGGCAGTTCTTAAAAATTCGTATCCTTCGTAATCAGGGTAGCCTTTGAAAGTTTCCTTTACACCTAATTCGTCACATCCCTTTTTCATCGCTTCAACAACTACGGGTGCCAGAGGAAGAGTAACGTCGCCGATACCCAGTCGGATAAGTTTTTTATCAGGATTTGCTTTTATAAATTCGTTAGTCTTTTTTGCGATGTCTGCAAAAAGATAGTTTGGAACAAGGTTTTCAAAATTCTTGTTTACTTTTGTCATTGTATTACTCCTTAAAATTTATTTTATATGACTTACATCAACGTCTCCGTCACAGATAAGTGCGGCAGGACCTTTCATAATAACAGTACCGTCAGAGTTCCATGTTATTTTCAGGTCGCCTCCTCTGAGATGAACGGTGACTTCCTCGTCATGATTACAGTAGCCGTTGAGTACTGACGCTACAACCGAGGCGCATGCGCCTGTTCCGCAGGCGAAAGTTTCACCGCTTCCTCTTTCCCAAACTCTCATATTAAGAGTATGGGAATCAATAACTTCTATGAATTCAGTATTGATTCTGTCGGGGAAGAGCTTGTGATTTTCAAAAGACGGACCGATTTTCTCCAGTTCAAGATCTTTAATATCGTCCATATATACAATAGCGTGAGGATTGCCCATTGATACGCAGGTGATTTTATATTCCTTTCCATCAACCTCTACAGGTTCGGAAATAAATCTTTCCTTATCGGAATTTACCGGAATATCTTTCGGTGTAAGTATAGCTTTGCCCATATCTACCTCAACAAATTCTACTTTGCCGTTTTCCGGAAACAGTGTGAGGTACTTTATGCCTGAATTGGTTTCAAGAGTAATTTCAGTTTTATCCGTCAGACCTTTATCATAAACATATTTTCCGATGCAGCGTGTAGCGTTTCCGCACATCATTGCCTCAGAACCGTCCGCATTGAAAATTCTCATTCTGAAATCAGCCTTATCGGAAGGCATAATCAGAACCAGTCCGTCAGAGCCTATGCCCTTACGGCGGTCGCTTACATATATGGAAACTTTTTCGGGGTTGTCAACTTTTTCTTCAAAGCAGTTTACATATATGTAATCGTTGCCGATACCGTGCATTTTTGTAAATTTCATTTTTATCGCCCCTTTGATTTAAATTAACAATATAAGTATATATTATTTTCTGTAAAAAATCAACAAGCTTTTAGAAAAAATGCAATATTATAGAAATAAAACGATATAAAATTATTAGTTTTGCAAGTAATAATAAAAAAAATCTTGCAATGATTGCTAAAATGTAGTATAATTTAATAAGTTTATTCTAATGAAATAATGCAGAAACGAGGGATTTGATTTGGATCTTGAAATGGTGTCGTATCTTTCCAAACTTGGAAAGCTTTCATTTACTGATGAAGAACTGAAAAAAACAGCTGAAGAAATGACCAGTATCATCGAAATTATGGATACAATCAAGGAAATTGACGTTGAATACAATGCGCTTGCAGATAATAAGAATGTATATCTGAACAATCTGCGTGAGGACGAATCGGAAGCCAGTATGCCTACGGAAAAAATACTCCAGAATGCAGTTAACAGTCAAAACTGCTTTGTTGTTCCTAAGGTTGTTGAATAATTCGGATAAGAGGTTAGGATATGGATATTACAAAACTTAAAATAAGAGACATGAGAAAGATGCTGGACAGCGGTGAAATTTCTGCTTCCGAGCTTACTCAGGGTTATATTGAGAGAATAAAAAAATATGACGGTAATGTAAAAAGCTATATTACTGTTACGGAAGAAAATGCGCTTGAAAGCGCTAAAGCGGCTCAGGAAAAAATCAAAGCCGGAAATGCTGCGCCTCTTTGCGGTATTCCTATGGCTATAAAGGACAATATCTGTACGGACGGTGTTAAAACGACCTGTGCTTCAAAAATGCTTGAAAATTTTATTCCGCCTTATAACGCTACAGTTATGGAAAAGCTTGATGCGCAGAATATTGTTATGCTGGGAAAAGTTAGTATGGACGAATTTGCTATGGGCGGTTCAACTCAGACTTCCGCTTTTGCAAAGACAAAAAATCCTTACGATCTGAACAGAGTTCCCGGAGGTTCTTCGGGCGGTTCGGCGGCAAGTGTTTCCGCCTCCCTTTGTGCGGGAGCATTAGGCTCCGATACGGGCGGTTCGATCAGACAGCCTGCGGCATTCTGCGGTGTTACCGGTCTGAAACCGACTTACGGCAGAGTTTCACGTTACGGTCTTGTAGCTTTCGCTTCATCTCTTGACCAGATCGGTCCTCTTGCAAAGGACGCTCACGACTGTGCAGTGATTTTAAACGCTATTGCCGGTTATGACAGACATGACGGTACTTCTTCAAAAAATCCTACTGAGGATTTTACCGCTAAAATCGGAATGGATATGAAGGGCGTTAAAATTGCCATTCCAAAAGAATTTTACGGAGAAGGCATTGATAAAGAAGTTGCAGACGAAGTACTGAAAGCTGCTGAAACATACAAGCAAATGGGTGCGGAACTTATAGAATGCAGTATGCCGAGTCTTAAATATGCCGTTCCTGCATACTACCTGATTTCTTCTGCCGAGGCATCCTCAAATCTCTCAAGATATGACGGTATCAAGTACGGTCACCGCAGTGAGATCGGTGAAAACTTTAACGAGCTTATCTGTAATTCAAGGGCGGAGGGATTTGGCAGTGAAGTTAAGAGAAGAATACTTCTCGGAAACTATGCTCTCTCCAGCGGCTACTATGACGCATATTACGGTAAGGCTCTTGCACTGAGACAGAAAATATCAGCGGAATATGACAGTATTTTTGAAAAGTGCGATATGATATTGACTCCTACTACGCCTTCCGTTGCTTATAATGCAGACGAAAATGTATCAGATCCTGTAAAAATGTACAAGGCTGATATCTGTACCGTAACAGTAAACATTGCCTCTCTTCCGGCTATATCTACAACATGCGGATATAACAAGGACGGTATGCCTGTTGGTATGTCAATTATCGGAAAGAAGTTCGACGAGGCTTCTATCATCGGCGCTGCGGACGCTTTTGAAAAAACTTTCGCTTATAAAGCGCCGGAAATGGTTTAAAGGAGGAGAAGAATAATGTCATCATATATTCCGGTTATCGGTCTTGAAGTTCATGCCGAGCTTTTAACTAAATCAAAGGTTTTTTGTACCTGTAATGCAGAATTCGGCGGAGACCCTAATTCACGCTGCTGCCCTGTTTGCACAGGTATGCCCGGAACTTTGCCGGTAATTAACCAGACTGCTGTTGAATATGCGGTAAAAGCAGGCTTTGCTCTTGGCTGTGATATCAATAAATTTTCAGTATTTGACCGTAAAAATTATTTCTATCCCGATCTTCCAAAGGCTTATCAGATCTCGCAGCTGAATCTTCCCCTTTGTATAAACGGTGTTGTTACGATTGAAGTTGACGGAAAGAAAAAGGATATCCGTGTAAACCGTATCCATCTTGAAGAGGACGCAGGTAAGCTTGTTCATGACGACTTCAACGCTGTTTCTCTTGCCGACTACAACAGATGCGGAGTACCGCTTATAGAAATCGTTACTGAACCTGATATTTCTTCCGCAGAAGAAGCAAAGGCTTTTGTGGAAAAAGTAAGTCTGCTTTTACAGTACGCAGGAGTTTGCGACTGTAAAATGGAGCAGGGTTCTCTCAGAGCAGATGTAAACGTTTCCATTATGAAACCGGAAGATAAGGAATTCGGTACGAGAACAGAGTGCAAAAACTTAAACTCCTTGAAATCGATCGGACGTGCTATAGATTTTGAAATCAAGCGCCAGTCCAGACTTCTTGACATGGGTAAAAAGGTCATTCAGGAAACAAGACGTTTTAACGATAACAGAGGCGAAACCACTTCCATGAGAACCAAAGAAGACGCTCATGATTATCGTTACTTCCCTGAACCTGATATTTTACAGGTTAATTTTACTGATGAAATGCTTGATGAAATAAAAGCAAAGCTTCCGGAAATGCCTCATAAGCGTCTGGCAAGATATACGGGTGAGTATGGTCTTTCAGAGGTTGACGCTAAAATTCTTGTTAATCAGAAGCGTGTTTCAGACTTCTTTGACGAATCGCTTAAAGTATATAACAATCCTAAGAGCGTTGCTAACTTTATTATTGTAGAACTGCTCCGTCGTGTGAATTTAGGAGAGGTCTCAATGGATAGTCTGCCTTTTGAAGCAGACGCATTTGCAAAGCTGGTTGAAATGGCTGATACAGATAAGGTTTCTAAAAACGATGCTAAGAAAATCCTTCGTGAAATGATCTCAAGCGGCAAGTCTCCAGAGGAAATTGCCAAGGAAAAAGGAATGCTTATCGTTAATGATATGGCAAAGGTTGCAGAAGTAATTGATTCTGTATTAAAGGCAAATGAGACAGCAGCTCAGCAGTACCGAAACGGCGAAACAAAGGTTTTCGGTTTCCTTATGGGACAGTGTTCAAAACAGCTTAAAGGCGCTTGTACTCCAAAGATAATTAAAGAAGAACTTGAAAAGAATCTTTCAGAGAGTACCGCTGCGTCTGACATAAGCGAGGACAGTAAATCCGAAGAAATTGTTTCTGCTGAAACTCAGCTTAATATGACGGCTTATAACGATGTAAACAAATACAAGCCCGGTACTAAGAAAAATATAATGCAGATAGGTACTGATACACTTAAAAAAGAATTTGTATTGTCTGACGCTGTTGACAATATCGGCAAGGATATTACACTTAGCTGCTGTGTTTATAAAATCAGAAATATGAGTGAGTTTTCATTTATCGTTGTACGTACGGGAAGATATCTGATTCAGACTATTTATTCTCCTGAAAATTGTAAGGACAGTATTGATGGTCTTAAAGAGGGATATTTTGTTAATATTACAGGTACTGTAACAGAAAATGAAAAGGGTTACAACGGAATTGAGCTTGTTCTGAAAAATATCAGTCTTATTTCAAGTCCTGCTGAGGAATATCCTCTGCATGTTCCTAATAAGCGTTTGGGCTGTACACTTGATATTAATCTCAATAATCGTTCAGTAGCTTTGAGAAATGCTTATGAAAGAGCTATCTTTAAACTACAGGAGGGTGTATGCAACGGATTCAGAGAATTTATGCTGAAAGAAAACTTCACTGAAATCCATACTCCGAAAATTGTTGCACAGGGTGCTGAGGGCGGTTCAAATATTTTCCATCTGGAATATTTTGACAAACCGGCATTCTTGAATCAGTCGCCGCAGTTCTATAAACAAACTGCCGTTGCGTTCTTTGACAGAGTTTTTGAAATCGGACCTGTTTACCGTGCGGAAAAACATGCAACTTCAAGACATATTAATGAGTATATCGGTCTTGACTTTGAAATGGGTTACATTGACAGTATGTATGACGTTATGGCAATGGAAACAGCTATGCTGAAATACGTTATGGATTACATCAGGGAAAATTATGCAAATGAAATTGAAATTTTGGAGGCAGAAGTACCTGTGATCAATGAAATCCCATGTGTTACGCTTCTTGAAGCTAAAGAAATTCTTGGAAACAAGGGTTCGGGAAATAAGCTTGACCTTGAACCTGAGGACGAAGTTTCAATTTGTGAGTATGCTAAGGAAGAATTTGACAGCGATTTTATTTTCGTAACTCATTTTCCATCATCTAAACCACCGTTTTATGCTATGGATTCTAAAGAAGACCCAAGACTTGCGTATAAGTTTGACCTTCTTTTCAGAGGTCTTGAAATAACAAGCGGCGGACAGAGAATTCATGATTATGACGAGCAGGTAACTAAGATGAAAGCTCAGGGACTTAATCCTGACGATTTCAAATATTATCTTGAAGCCCATAAATACGGTCTGCCACCTCACGGCGGTCTTGGAATCGGTCTTGAAAGACTTGTAATGAAAATTATTAATGCTCAGAATATCAGAACATGCAGTATGTTCCCGAGAGATATTAACAGACTTTTACCGTAAAATAAAAATCCCTGCGTCAGCAGGGATTTTTTAATATTCATAATCAATACATGCTCTTGATTCTCTGACTTGAGTTATGAATTTTCCGAATTTCAAATGCTCCGGATGGTTCTGATATGCATTTAAATCGTCAATACTTGCAAAATCACATATTAAAGCAAGGTCATAGTTGCTGTCGGGAGCGTCGGGTGAATTTGTAACAGCCTTGAAGTCTTTCATTACGGGAATCAGCGCTTTGAAATTTTTAAGCATTTCCAGTGCGGTATCAAGATTTTCTTTTTTAGTCTTACCGTCTGCATTTTCTGACAGCTTGAACATTACGATATGTTTTATCATAATTAATTCTCCTTTGATTTTTATAACCTTATTATACCACTGACTTTATTATTTAACAAGTTTATTCGCTTTCTTTTGTGCGTTGCTTTAAATTTTCTTCTTTGAGGATACGACCGTCTTTAAGAAGCTGTTCAAGAGTATCGCTGTCGTTATCGGCAATAGCGTCCCGATATTCTGTCAGATGCTTTATAAGCTCGTCAATTTCAAACACAAGGCAGTCACGGTTCGACATAAAAAGTGTAGTCCACATTGTTTCGTTCAGTGTTGCCACTCTTGTCATATCCTTAAAGCTTCCGGCGCTGAAACCAAGTTCTTTCTGCATTGTGGGACTTTTAACGTATGCACTGGAAACTACATGGGCAAGCTGGGAGGTATAAGCGATTATGCTGTCGTGGTCAAACGGAGACGTCTCTACGATTTTACCGAATCCCATGTCTCTTGCCAGAGTTTCAACAGTCAGGACAGAGTTTTTGTCAGTTTCCGGCAGAGGTGTTACAATAAAATTAGCGCCGATAAACAGTGAGCCGTCTGAAAAATCAAAACCGAAACGCTCTTTGCCTGCCATAGGGTGAGTGCCGACATAATTTACGCCATGTTCAGCGGCAAGTTTTGTCATATTGATCGTCATCTGACCTTTTATTCCGCATACATCAGTAAGTATACAGCCCTTTTTGAACTTACTCATATTGTCTCTCATGAACTGTTCGGTAGGCTGCGGATGCAGGCATATTATTACCATATCGAATAAATCAAGCTCAGATGTATCCGCACCTCTTATAATACAGCCGCATTTTACTGCGTCTTCTATTACTTTTTGATTTCTGTTAAGACCATATACTTCATGATTTGTATAGCTGGTAATCGCTTTGCAGTAAGAACCTCCGATAAGACCCAGACCTACAATAAGTATTTTCATTTTTACCATTCCTTATAAAGTTTTATTTTCAAATTCACACAGTTTTTTTACATCTGTCATAACATCGTCAAATGCGTCAGGAGTGAGTGACTGTGCACCGTCGCACAATGCCTTTGACGGTTCCGGATGAACTTCGATCATAAGTCCGTCTGCACCGGCTGCAACTGCTGATTTTGCAAGTGGTCTTATAAGAGAAGATTTGCCTGAAGCATGACTTGGATCCGCAATAACAGGCAAATGAGTTAGATTATGAAGTACCGGAATTGCTGAAACATCAAAAGTATTTCTTGTAGCAGTTTCAAATGTACGGATTCCTCTTTCGCAGAGAATTACATTTTCATTTCCGCCTGACATAATGTATTCAGCACTCATCAGCCATTCTTCAATAGTATTTGCAAGACCTCTTTTTAAAAGAATAGGTTTGCGGCATTTTCCGATTTCTGCAAGCATTTCAAAATTCTGCATGTTTCTTGCGCCGATTTGAATAATATCAACATCGTTGAACAGATCCAGATGTTCAAGGCTCATTAGTTCTGTTACAATAGGAAGTCCGGTTTCTTTTTTTGCAGTCAGAAGAAGCTCCAGTCCTTTTGCTTTAAGACCTCTGAATGCGTAAGGTGAAGTACGGGGTTTAAAAGCTCCGCCTCTTAAAAAGTTTGCGCCGGAAGCTTTTACTGCTTTTGCACAGTTTACGATTTGTTCTTCGCTTTCAATGGAGCAAGGTCCTGCCATTACTGCAAAATGTCCTCCGCCGATTTTAACTCCGTTTACGTCTATCACAGTATCTTCATTGTGAAATTTTCTGTTGACCAGTTTGTATGGCTCTGATACTCTCTGAACTTTTTCAACAATATCAAGTGCGGCAACGTCTTCAACATCAATCTTTGAGGTGTCGCCAATGAGTCCGATAATAGTTGTTTCAGTACCTGTGCTGAGATGTGTTCTGAATCCTAAATCTTCAAATTTATCTGTCAAATTTTTTATTTCTGTTTCCGTTGAATTTTTGCATACTATAATCATTTGAATTTCTCCTTTAATATTTTGTATTTAATAGTATACCACTTTAAAGTCCAAAAGTCAATAGCTAAAAAAATAATATAATAAAAATTATGAAAAAATAACTTGTTTTGCCGTTATACAGTACCGAAGCTTCGGTTTGTTTGCGGAATCGTTTTTAATAAATCTGCAAATCGCCCCTGCATAAATATTATATTCACTTTTGGGGAAGGTGAGATGTATATTATTTAACTGCTAGGGACGATTTGCAGATCTACTGATTGTATGATTATAAAAAAGGAGAAAGATGTTCGGATAAATTATATTCATTCGGACATCATATTACATATTATACCTCCATTGAGTCTATTTTGTCAATATATTCAAACGGATATATTATAATATCTCTATTAGGCACAAAACAGAAGAGGAATTTTTATGTATTATTATCAAAGATTACGTGATTTACGTGAAGATGCGGATAAAACACAAAAGGAAATTGCAGAATTATTAAATACCAATCAGTCACAATATCAGAAATATGAAAGCGGAAAAAGAGAATTACCGCTTCATCATGCTATAACGCTTTCAAATTTTTATAATGTTTCCATAGACTATATAACAGGCATAACGAATATAAAATACGGTAAAAACAATATGAACACTGAAGAAAAGAACTTGCTTGAACGCTGGAATTGTCTTACTGAAAAGAATAAAGGGAAAGCTGAATACTTTTTTGAACAGCTGCTTAAAAAGCAGCTGCGCAGTGAAAAGGAACAGAAAAAATCCATGTAATTAAAATTTTTATGTCCATGCCTGTTCAAGGCACTTTATACCTTGGGTGATTTCTTTTTCGTCAAGTCCCGAATAACCTGCAACAATACAGCTTTTCGGTACTTTTTCTTTTCCGAAGGAATAATATTCCGATAGTCCGTAGACCTTTACATTTTCCTTAGCAGCTGATTCTACCAGTTGTTTTTCATTCATGCCATTGTTGAGCTTCATAAGTACGTGAAGCCCGGAATCAAGCCCTTTAAGACTAACATAATTTTTCAGTTTGCATGATTCTATAGATTCTGTCAGTGTATCCCGTCTCTGACGGTAAAGCTTTTTCATACGGCGTATATGCCTTTCAAAGTGTCCTCTTCCCATAAACTTAGAAAGGGTCAGCTGTTCGAATACGGGGACTGTACACGCATAAAATCCAAGTTCTTTCATAAATTTTTCAAGAAGCTTTGGAGGAAGTATCATGTAACTGATTCTCATCGAGGGAGCAAGACTTTTGGTAAAAGTATTAATATATATAACTCTGTCTCTGCTGTCAAGACTTTTCATTGCAGGTACCGGTTTTCCGGAGAATCTGAATTCACTGTCATAATCATCTTCTATAATATATCTGTTTGGAGAAGAATATGCCCAGTTTAAAATTTCCGTTCTTCTGCTGACGGGCATAGCGGTTCCCAAAGGAAAATGATGAGAGGGCGTAATGTGTACGGCGTCTGCTTGGGAATTTTTTATGAATCCACATTCCGCACCCAATTCGTCCATAGGTATAGGCAGAATTTTTAAACAATGTGAATTAAAAATTTTAAAAATTTTGGTATATCCCGGGTTTTCAATTCCGTAAACCAGATTTCTTCCCAGAAGCTGTATTATCAGTCCTGTCAAATATTCCGAACCTGCGCCGATTATAACCTGATCCGGATGCACCTCAATGCCTCTGAAGCTTTTGAGATAATCTGAAATTTCAAGACGCAGCTCATAAATACCTCTGGAATCGCATGCGCTTAATAGTTCCGGACTTTGCTCACTTAAAGTTTCTCTTGAAAGCTTTGCCCATGTGGAAAATGGAAACAAACCGGTATCAACCATATTTGTTTTAAAATTATATTTATAATTTTTGCAGCAGGATTTTTCCGGAATATATATGCTGCTGTTTTCCGGCTGCGTACGGTATTGAACCGCTTCTGCGTAGAATCCGCTTCCGGGTCTCGAAGTTATGTATCCCTCTGCCGCAAGCTGTGAATAGGCTGTTTCTACAGTTACCACACTTACTTTCAGGTGTGACGCCAGTTCACGTTTTGAGGGCAGTTTTTCTCCGGATTTTATGCCGCCTGTTTCAAGTTCGTTTCTTATGCGATAATAAAGCTGTTCGTAAAGAGGGGTTTTACTATTTGAATCAAGATTAAATGTTAACATTCCAACCGACCTTATTAAATATTCTAAAACCGACTATTGAAGCAATGTCAATTTAGTAGTATTATTATATCGTATTATAAAAAAACAGTCAAGATGTTTAATTTTAAAATTGGCTGACAGAAAGGTATGAAATTTATGGCAAACGAACGTTATAAACTTAATAAAGAATTGGCTCAGATGCTCAAAGGCGGAGTTATTATGGACGTTACGACTCCGGAACAGGCAAAAATCGCTGAAGCAGCAGGAGCATGCGCAGTAATGGCGCTTGAAAGAATACCGGCTGATATCCGTGCGGCAGGCGGCGTTTCAAGAATGAGCGATCCTAAAATGATCAAGGGTATTCAGGAGGCTGTATCAATTCCCGTTATGGCAAAATGCAGGATAGGTCACTTTGCAGAAGCGCAGATTCTTCAGGCTATTGAAATTGATTATATTGATGAGAGCGAAGTATTGTCTCCGGCTGATGACAAGTATCATATTGATAAAACAAAATTTGACGTACCGTTTGTATGCGGCGCTAAGGATTTAGGAGAAGCTCTAAGAAGAATCAGCGAAGGTGCATCAATGATAAGAACTAAGGGCGAACCTGGCACCGGAGACGTTGTTCAGGCAGTAAGACATATGAGAATGATGCAGGGTGAGATACGCAGACTCACTTCAATGTCAAAAGACGAGCTTTATCAGGCTGCCAAAGATTTACAGGTTGACTACACTTTAGTAGAATATGTTGCCGAAAACGGTAAGCTTCCAGTTGTAAACTTTGCCGCAGGCGGTGTTGCAACTCCTGCTGACGCTGCGCTTATGATGCAGCTTGGTGCAGAGGGTGTATTTGTCGGTTCAGGTATTTTTAAATCCGGAAATCCTGAAAAACGTGCCTCATCAATTGTAAAAGCAGTTACAAATTACAATGATTATAAAATGCTGGCTGAACTTTCCGAGGATTTGGGCGAAGCTATGGTAGGAATTAACGAGCAGGAGATTCAGCTGCTTATGGCTGAAAGAGGCAAGTAATGAAAATTGGTGTTCTTGCTCTTCAAGGAGCATTTATCGAGCATGAAAGAATGCTGGAAAGTCTTGGTGCTGAAACATTTGAAATAAGACAGAAAAAGGACATTGAAGCTCATATGGACGCAATCGTCCTTCCGGGTGGTGAAAGCACTGTCATGGGCAAGCTTTTAAATGACCTTGAGCTTATGGATCCTATTCGTGATATGATCAAAAACGGACTTCCGGCATTCGGAACATGCGCCGGACTGATTCTTCTTGCTGAAAAAATTTATAATGACGATATTGTTCACATAGGAACAATGAATATCATTGCCAGAAGAAACGCATACGGCAGACAGCTTGGCAGTTTTGAGACTAACGCTGAATTCAGCGGCATAGGCGAAATACCGATGACTTTTATAAGAGCTCCCTATATTGAATTCGTTGGCGAAAAGGCTGAAGTACTGTCAACGGTTAACGATAAAATAATTGCTGCTAAACAAGACAGACAATTAGTTACTGCTTTCCATCCGGAGCTTACAGGCAGTACCGCGGTTCATAAATTTTTTATTGATAATATGGTTAAACAATAAAAAGACGTAAAATAAAGCAGACACGAATGAAGTGTCTGCTTTATTTTTTGATATTAATCCAGAGGAATTTCAAAAGAACATACAACGTCAAGATTTTCAGAATTTTTATCTACAAACTGAACGGTTATAGCTTTAGAATCTGTTGAACTGAAATTGTGTGTCTGGTAATTTCCATCGTATTCTCCTTGATTTGCCAGATTAAGTTCAAGCTGATTTCCGTTTTCATCATAAACAAGCATTGCCAGCGACATTTCCGAAGAATTTTTATATTTTATTGACAGACAATAGGGAGTTGATTTTACCTGACAGATTTCAATACCGATTTCTTCATCTTTATAAATGGTGTCGTTTATTTTGTTTGCGGACATATCCGGAGTGACCTTTAAAAGAAAATCTCCGCCTGCGTTAAACTGACTGTAATACTTTTCAGCACCTTGTGGATCTTGTCTATAATCTATATTGTTTTCCCTACAGTATTCGTAATAATCTAATATATTGCCGTTTTCCCAGACATCGGCAGATTCATATACGCCAATATGAATTTTAATGTCGGTTGTGTCTGTAAAGCGTAAATTTTCAGGAATATGCATCTGGAACGTACCTGTATAAGCAGACGCTCCCTCGTAGTCTCTGATAAGGTCGATCCACGGCAGACACATATTATCTATGTCGCTGAAGGATTTTCCGCCGATGTCAACTCTTACTCCTTTTGCAAAGATATGATAGTTGTTTTCTATATCTGGATTATTGTTTTCGGCTGTAAAAATAACAGTTAAATTTTCACCGTCACAAAAAATACTTTCAGCTTTTACTTTCAGTCCGTTAGTATCGCATTCTTCACTTAATGATTCTGCATGATCTTCCAGTATATCATAATTAAGTTGGTTGCCTTTGTTAACCTTATACTCTGTTCCGTCAGCGACTTCGGCGGTAATTTCCTGCTTTGCTTTTTCCTTCGAAAATACAGATATTACATCATCTGCGAAAGCGGCGGTAATAGCAGTGCAGCCTACTATGGCGGCAGCGATTACAGGAATAAAAGTCTTTTTTGACCATTTGTGTTTTGATTTATTCTTTTCAATACTCATATTAATTATCTCCTTACGGCATTCTTCTCTGATTTCTATTCTGTCCGTTACATTTTTATAATCTTCAATTTTCATATATGAAACTCCTTTCCAAGTGATTTTTTAAGCATTTCCCGTCCTCTGCATAATTGAGTACGTACTGCTGAATCAGATTTTTTTAATATTTCAGCAATTTCTTTTGTTGAATATCCTTCGTAATAAAAAAGGTGTATAACTATTCTGTATTTTTCGGGCAGGTTCATAACTTCATGAAATACTGTACTTTCTTCCGGAGATTCATAGACAATTTCTGCGTCATCGAGAGCTACGACATGTTTGAATCTGAATGACTTGAATATGTCCTTGCATCGGTTAATGGTACAGCGGATCAGCCATGCTTTTAAATGCTCGTCGCTGTCATAGGCGTATTTTCCGGTAAAACACTTTATGAATACGTCCGAGGTTATGTCCTCTGCGTCGGCATGGTTTTTACAGTATGAAAAAGCGGTTCGGTAAACTGTATTACTGAATTTATCGTATATTAATTCCATGTCGTTTTGCTCCATTCTGGATCACTCCTTTGCAGTTCTTTTGAAGTACTTCACCAATAATACGATTGAAGGCTTTAAAATGTTACATTAATTTTTTAATATTAAATATACTTGACAAATCTTAAAAATTGTTGTATACTAACTGTATTAGTTTGAACGGTACACTGTGCTGAAATAGGGGGAGAATTATTATGAACTTTAAAAAAATTTTTACAATGTTTACTGTAATATTGGTCGGTATTATATTAACAGGTTGTGGAATAATTCAGGCAAAAGTTGAAGAGAACTTGAGTGATAAAGAGGAATGTGTTTTAAACACGGATAATGTTACGCAATTTATTTATAAATCCAACAGCTATACGATCTTAGAAAACACTTATTCTAATGAAAGTTTAGGAGATTGGGTTGGTTATATCCGTAAAGTTGTGGCAGTAAATGACGATGGAAAAATACTGGAGCAAAACTCTATGGATAAATCAATATTTAATTTCAGGTCAGATTTAGACGAAAGCGCCATCGTTATTAGTTTTTTAAATGTGTATACAGATTCGGATGATACTGATTACCTGATAGTAGATGTTAATGAAGGTCATCACAAAGCAATTCTTACTGAAAAAATTACAACTCAAGATACAATATTTGATTTTACATCATTAAAGCACGAATCATTAAGTAATCAATTTAAAATCAATCCTGAAAATGCAACTCAATTAATCTGTAATGATACCGTTTATCAAGTTACTTCGGAAACTGTATCGGATAGTGAACTGGGAAATTATATTACTGCTGTTGCAGAACAAATCACTTTTGATTCAGATACGAAAAAGCCATTGTCTAAGGACGAATTAAATAGTATTGATTGGTTTGGCAAAGATAGTAAGAAACGAGATTTTTGGGTTTATAGTGATATTTACGAAATATCCGGCATTGCCGTGACAGAAGCTGTAGCGGTAAAGATAAACAATCAATATTATAAAGCAGAAGTAAAGTAAAAATTGGAATAGGGTATAATCTAAGAATACCTGTTATCTTTTTTATATTAAATAATACAAAACGTTACTGGAACGGTGAGCGTAGTGAAAGGAATGGTCATATATATGTTTGATCTTGACCTGCAAAGCAGAACTCCGATTTATGAACAGCTTTATAAAAAGACAATTGAATTAATCATTAAAGGAGTGTTAAAAGAAAATGAACAGCTTCCAAGTGTAAGGAGTCTGGCTAAGGAAATCGGAGTTAATCCGAATACTGTCGCCAAAGCTTATCAGGAACTGGAAAGAAATAAGATTATATATTCTGTTTCAGGAAGAGGCAGTTTTATTGCAAAAATCTGTGATTCTTCTGTTAAGGATTATATTTTAGAGGATTTTGATCATTCAGTGTATGAAGCGGTTAAAATCGGTATTACAAAGGATGAACTTAAAGAAAGAATAGACGGGGTGGAATTATGATAGAATTAAAAGGAGTTGTCAAGAAATTTGATGATTTTCAGGTTCTTGACAGTATTGACCTTACCATACCGCAGGGAACGGCATTTGGATTGCTGGGCTCTAACGGAGCCGGTAAGTCTACGATACTGAGACTGCTTTCAGGTATTTACAAGCAGGAAAAAGGGGAAATCTATATTGACGGAGAAGCAGTGTTTGACAATCCGAAAGTTAAGAAAAGAATATTTTTTATAAATGACGAAACAATCCAGTTTACATCTTTTACTCTGGAGGAACTGAAAAATTATTACAAAAGCTTTTATCCGAAATTTTCAGAGGAACTTTTTGAAAAGCTCAGAAGTACTATAAACCTGCCGCTAAAGAAAAAGCTTAACGCTTTTTCAAAGGGAATGAAGCGTCAGGCGGTTGTAATTACAGCTCTGGCGTGTCAGACGGACTACTTGCTTCTTGACGAAGCATTTGACGGTCTTGACCCTACAATGAGAATTATTGTTAAAAGAATGCTTGTGGACGCAATGATCGACAGAAATCTGACAACTATTATTTCTTCGCACAATTTAAAAGAAATTAATGAAGTCTGCGAAAGCGTTGCGCTGCTGCATCAGGGTAAAATTATTTTTTCCAGGGATCTGGACAGCGTCAAGGGAAATATACATAAAATTCAGGCAGTATTTAAATCTGCCGATCCGGAGATGCCTCAGTACTATTCAAAGGAAGAGCTTGCCGGAACGGGAGTTGAAATACTGCATTATGAAAAAAATCAGAGTGTTTATCATTTAATTGCAAGGGGAGAGGTAGATGAAATCAAGAAAAAGCTTGAACCTAAAAAACCTATTGTTCTTGATATAATACCGCTGTCTTTGGAAGAAATATTTATTTATGAAATGGAGGTGCTGGGCTATGACTATAATGCCATTGAAACAGAGAACAAATAACATGTTTTGGATAAATTTTAAGCTGAGTCTTAAACAGAATAAAAAAATGCTGATTGTAATAAGTATTTTACAGATGCTGGGACTGCCTATGCTGTCTGTACTTCTGACGGCTGTCGCAATAGATGAAGAAAGTATGAGTGAAATAAGTATAGGATTTTTTGCAATGATCTCATTATTCTGCATAGCTGTCTCCATATTTTGCGGTATAATTATAGCTGTAAATAATTTCAGCTATCTTCATAAGAAATCACAGGTTGATATGATCTATTCTCTGCCTATAAAAAGAAAATATAAATTTATCAGCGACTTTTTTTCAGGTCTTGCAGTTTACTTAATTCCGTATATTGCGGCATGTATTCTTTCATGGGCAATATTATTAGCGTCGGGAGTATGTGTAAAAAATATATCTGGTGTTCTTGAGAACGGTTCCTTTGTATCTCTGATAATACAGGGCGAATTTGCCGGACTGCTTATCATGGCCTTATTGTATACTCTTACCGTATTAGTATTAAACTGCTGCGGTACATTATTTGAAAGTATAATAAATATTCTTATTATCAATATCCTGATACCGGGACTGATTGCAGTTATTGCAACAATGTTTTTTGCACAATTATACGGTGTATCAATATTTGATACAATTTTGCCTGTTTTAGGTTATACAAGTCCTATAGGCGCCGGAATTTATCTTATATATCTTTTGGCTTCAAATGAATATACTTATTCTGACTTTATAGGCTGTATTTCTGCAGGAGCTTATGGTAAATGGGTTGTGTTCTTTTTATTGTTCACAGCTGCGGTTTTTGCGCTTTCCATGTTTTTGTATTTGAAAAGAAAAGCGGAGGACGTTTCAAAACCTTATGTTTACAAGCTGCTTTACTATCTTGTTATAACATCTGTACTTATGGCGATTTCTCTTATTGCAAGATATGATATAACAACGATTATTCCTGTTATTATATTCTCGCTTATTGTTTATCTTATATTTGAGGTTATTACTAACAGAGGCTTTAAGAAAATTTACAAATCGTTCATAAGATATGCAGTTACTATGGTTTCAATTTTGATAGTATGTATTATTGCCGTTGGTACTAAAGGATTTGGTGTAGAAAGCAAAATTCCGTCGGTAAATTCCGTAAAAAATGTTAGAGTAAGTTATCAGGGATTCGACCAGAATGTTATTTCGGGATATCATGTAGATTATCTGGATAAAAAATTTGACCGAGTTTATACTCAGAAACAAATTATTGAAAAAGTGATAGAAGTTCATAAGGATGCTCTGGATTTATATAACAGCGGAGAGTTTGAAGAATCATTTTTCAGTGACGATTATTATTATTCAGATAGCTATGATTCTGAAACTTATTATGACGGTACTCCGAAAGCGGATTATCCTCGTTATAAAGTGAATTTTACATATAAGCTTAAAACCGGTTCTTCAATAACAAGGCGTTATACTCTTACTTACGAGCAGATAAGTCAGTTGTTTATTCTTGATTCAACCCCGCAAATGGGCGAATTTCTAGAGAAATGTATTTTTAATAATATGAAATATGTTGAACATATAAATAATAAAGTAACAGAAACATATAGAATTTATCTTGCTGATATGTTAAATGAAAACTCTGATGAGTATAAAATCAGTAAAGCACAGGCAAAGGAAATTTGTGAAGCATACGGCAAGGATTATGTTAATATGTCTGAAAAACAGATGCTGACTGACAGCATATACTGTTATATAAACAGTGATTATCCTGTAAGGGAATCATTCAAAAATACTATTGCGTTATTGGAAAAATACATGCTTGAAGTACCCGAAATAACAGTATTTGATTATCTGTCTGCTGTATTGTATCCTCCGGAGGCTTTAAAATGCTGGGGTTCGGACGAATCTTCAGCTTCATTCGGTTCGATGTATTTGAATCAATCTGAAGGACGTATTCTAAACTTTGAACAGTTTGAAAGTATGCTGGAGCTTGGAATGATAAGAGCTCCTTATTATGAAGAAGCGGATTGCTGGTGTGTAAATTACAACGGTAGTATTTATATTATCCCATCGCAATTTTCTGACAATGCGGAGATTCTGTATAACCGTCTTAGTGAAACGGGTGTAGTAGTTACTAAAGAAATTCTTATTGAAGATCTTCGGAATAGTGACGAGGATATATCTTATATTATCAAAAGATATGGGATTGATGATGATGTCGAGCTTTACGATGAATTTTCCTTATTGCAGGAGCTTTCGTACAAATATTATGATGAATATTCAAGTTTTGATGAATATTTTGAAAGTATGTTCGGAACAATAGGCGAAAACGGCAAAGATGAATATAATTATGAAAAGCTTCACTGGAATTACTGGAAAAGCTTTAATAAATTTTATGGTTATGCAACACTTGAGGATTATATAGAGTTTAATTCCATTGATGAAAAAGATGAAGTTTCATTAGAATGGACAGAATATACCTCAGCTTTTCCCAATCTTAATGCAAAGCTTTTTACGAGCTTGGATAAACAACAGTAATATAAAAACGCTTTACCAATATTGGTAAAGCGTTTTTTGTGTCAGCATAAGCATTTACTGGTTCATATACTGATCCAGATAATCCTCATAATTAAAATCAGAGCTTGTATATGCAGAGGTAAGCTTGTCAACGTAATTCTGGAATATTTCTTCTATATCCTCAGGACGCTGTCCGTTTTCTCCTTTTTCGTCAGGTGAATCCGGAGTACCGTATTTTACGGATATTACATAGATTTCATCATTGTAATCGTACTGACAATTTAGTGAAATATCCTTATAATTTTTACCGTTTTCATCAGACAGAAATTTTATGCTGAGACTGCCGAAGTTTCCTCCGTTTTGAAAAAGAGATCTTGTATCAACAGTTTCCAAATCATATTGAACGGAATATTTGTCTGGAAACTCTTTATTGTCCGAATCGGAAACGTTTATGTCTTTTACGGTATTTTTGCTGCTGTCGTCCGTATTACTGCAAAGCTGTGCAATAATTTCTCGGTAGCTGGCAGCCATGCTTTCATATTCAAAATCTTCCCATTTAGCGTCCTTTTCCTCGGGGATATATAGGTTTGAAATTGAAAGAGCAGTGTATTTTCCGTCACGGTAAAATTTCAGATTACCGTTAACGTCGTAATGCATAAAAGCGCAGTCATCATTCAGTTTTGACGCCTCTGTTAAAATGTGGGATTCTGATGCTGTTTTGGAAATCTGAATATAATAGTTTTCTTCAAGAGTGTTTTCGGCAATATATTCCCTGAAATTTTCATAAACTTCATTTTTATTTTCTTCTCTTTTATCAGAACAGGAACAAAGAGAAACGCAAAATACAGTGCATAATATCACTGAAAAAATTTTTCTCATTTTATCAGTCCTCGCAGTTAGTTATTGCGCCTGTGGGACAGGCTTCATAGCATGTTCCGCAGCCGGTACATTTATTATAATCAATAACGGCATGGAAGTCAACAACCTTGATGGCGTCTGAAAGGCATTTTTTCTCGCATATCTTACAGCCTATACAGCCGTTTGAACAGGATTGCTTTGTAATTTTTCCGTTGTCCTTTGAGGAGCATTTAACGTCGATGTGATTGATTATCGGTTTAATTGAAATCAGACTGTTAGGGCATACCTTTACACATTTTCCGCATGCAATGCATGCGCCTGTTACTTCTGCCACGCCGTTTACTATTTCAATGGCGCTTTCATCACAGACATTAACGCAGTCGCCGTAGCCAAGACAACCGTATGTACAGCTTTTAGAGCCGCCGTAAAGTCTTTTTGCGGCAGAACAGCTTGCAACCCCGTCAAAAGTAAATCTTGTTTTGACTGCATCGCAGTTTCCCTGACAGTGAACTACAGCCGTTTCAGGTGTTACCGACATAGCCTCTGTACCGAGTATTTCGCTTATTTTAGCGCTTACTTCAGTGCCGCCCGGTTTGCACAGATTTGTTGCGGCGCCTTTTTCAACGATTGCATTTGCATAGTCCGAGCAGCCTGCAAAGCCGCATGCTCCGCAGTTTGCCTGAGGAAGAGCGTCTGAAATCTGTTCGATTCTTTCATCGGTTTTTACATAAAATATTTTTGAAGCGGCAGTAAGCAAAACTCCTGCAAGAAGTCCCAGTACCGCAAAAATGAGTATGGGAACAAAGTATGTTTCAAACATTTATTATCTTCCTCCTTTTTAACTTATAAATCCTGAAAATGCCATAAAGCTTAAAGATACGATTGATGCGGCAATAAGAGTTGCGGGGATTCCCTTGAATGTTTTCGGAATGTCGGCGTCTTCGAGTTTTGAGCGTACTCCTGAGAACAGAATAAGCGCAAGTGAGAAACCGATTCCGGCACATACTGCGTTTACAATTGATTCAAGGAATGTGTAGCCGTTGTCAATATTAAGGAGTGTAACGCCCAGTACTGCACAGTTAGTTGTTATCAGCGGAAGATAAACGCCAAGAGAGTTGTAAAGAGGCGGCATCACCTTTTTGAGAATTATTTCAACAAGCTGTACAAACAGCGCAATGATCAGAATGAATGCTACTGTATTGAGATATTCAAGACCGTTCGGTTCTAAAATTAACGAGTATACAGGATATGTAACGGCAGTAGCGCAGGTCATAACAAATATTACAGCTGCACCCATTCCCAGACTTGAGGAAAGCTTTTTTGAAACGCCTAAGAACGGACAAATACCCATGAATTTGGAGAGTACGAAGTTGTCAACAAGTATTGCCGACAGCATTATGATAAAAATACTTTTCATTATTCTCCTCCTTTTCTGCCTGCACAGCTTGCGGCATTAGGGCATCCTGCACAGCCGATTTTCTGCGGAGGCTTTTTGCCGGCAATTTTGTTTACCAATGCTATAATGCAGCCCAGAACGAAAAATCCTCCGGCGGACATTACAAATACGGACATAGGTTCAAATCCCGGAATCTTTAGTCCCATCCATGAGCCTGAACCCATGATTTCTCTTACCGATCCCATAAGAAACAGGGCAAGCGTAAAGCCAAGACCCATTCCCAGACCGTCAAGGGCGGAAGGAATGACCTTGTTTTTACATGCGTACATTTCCGCGCGTCCTAAAATGATACAGTTAACGGTGATAAGATTAAGAAATGTACCCAGAGCGTCATAAAGGCTTGGTATAAAGCCGTGAAGCAGAAAGCTTATAAGCGTTACAAAGCCTGCGATTATGACGATATAGCAGGGAAGCTTTACAGCCTTTGGAATTACTTTTTTAAGCAGTGAAATTACTATATTTGAACCCAGCAGAACAAATGTAGTTGCAAGTCCCATACCGATCCCGTTTACCGCCTGAGTGGTGACTGCAAGCGTCGGACACATACCCAGAAGTCCCACAAGAGTCGGATTTTCTTTTATTATTCCTTTGGTAAGTTCTTTTATATTACCCATTTAAAATTTCCTCCTTGTGTTCATTGTAGGTTTTTAAGGCAAGGTCTACGGCTGATTTCATTCCCTTTGAGGAGTATGTAGCGCCTGTTATCACGTCAAATTCGTAGTTTTCATTGCTTGCACCCATAAATTGGTCAAGGAAGCTTTGATCTTCCTGTACTTTTGTACCCAATCCCGGAGTTTCTCCTATAGCAAGGAAGCTAATACCGCATACGCCGCCGTTTTCGTCAATACCGATCAATAAATCAAGACCGCCTTTTGAATAACCGTCTGCTACTATTTCAAAAATTACTCTGCCTTTTTCATCAGTTGTGACTGATGTTATACCATCGTAGGAGAGGTCAGTAATTTTATAATCTGCTTCTCCGAATGTTTCTGTAAGTGAATTACTGAATTTTTCCTCCTGAGCCTTTACAATTTTGTCTTTGGTAGCTGAATTTGCAAGTACCAGCAGTCCGCAGACTATTGCTGAAATAAGCATCAGTACAAGAGGGGGCATTATTTTTTCTTTCATTTTTCTTTAGCCTCCTTTACTGCTCCTATAGGTTTTGTCATTGTAAATCTGTCAATATAAGGCGTTACTATATTCATAAGAAGTATTGAGAATGAAACGCCTTCCGGATAGCTGCCGAATTGTCTTATAAGGAATGTTATTATACCGCAGCCAATTCCAAAAATAAGCTTTCCTGTTGGAGTAACAGGAGTTGTAACGTAGTCGGTCGCCATGAAGAACGCACCCAGAATAAGACCGCCTGCAAGTACCTGATACAGTACGTCGTTTCCTGCGATAAGATTCAGCAAAGCAACAGTACCGATAAATGCAATTGGTGTTACAGGAGAAATGATTTTTCTGACAATTAAGTAAATACCGCCTATTAAAAGTGCCAGCGCACAGGTTTCGCCTAAACAGCCGCCTGTGTAGCCTAAGAACAGATCCTTGTATGACGCAGTTTCAGTCACAAGGGGAGTTGCGCTTGTTACAATTTCTTTACCGTTTTCTTTCCAGTATTGAGGAACAGCCCATGTGGTCATATTTGAAGTGAATGAAAGCATAAGTACGATTCTTCCCACAATTGCCGGATTGGCAAAATTCTGTCCCAAGCCACCGAAAAGCTGCTTTACTATGACAATTGCCACGAAACAGCCTATCACAGCCTGCCAGAACGGAAGTGTTACAGGAAGATTAAGTGCGAGAAGAAGTCCTGTAAGAACAGCGCTGAGGTCGCCGATTGTTTGTTCTTTTTTCATTATAATTCTTGTAACGGCTTCAAATATAATACATGAAAGTATACAGACTGCAATGAGCATTAAAGCTCTGAGTCCGAAAATAATTCCTGAAGCTATTACAGCCGGAAGAAGTGAAGCTATTACGCACAGCATTATGCGCTGTGTACTCATGTTATCTTTAACATGAGGTGAAGGTGAAACAGTTAATATATTCAAATTTTTACCGCCTTTCTTATTTCCTTGGTATCAGAGCTTTGGCAAGCTGATTTGTTTCTGCAAGCTTTCTTCCTGCCGGACAGGCATAAGTACAGCAGCCGCAGTTCATGCATAAATTTACTTTCAGCTTTTTCAGTGCTTCAACGTCTCTGCGTTTATATGCCTTTTCCATTTCGGTAGGCATAAGATCAAAAGGACAAGCCTTTATACAGCGTCCGCATCTGATGCAGTTTGTAACTACAGGCTCTGAATATTTTTCAAATGCTAACACTGCATTGTTACCCTTACCCACAGGAGTATCAAGGTCAAATGCGCTCATTCCCATCATAGGACCGCCCAGGATAAGCTTGTTCATTTTTTCGGTATCGCACTGTGCATATTCCAGAATCTTTGACACGGGAGTTCCGATTTTGACTGTTAGATTACTTGGATTTTTTACTATATCGCCATCGACGGTTAAACGTCTTTCAACAAGAGGCATGCCTGTCTGACAGTAGTTATAAATCTGTGCGGCTGTGGAAACGTTGAGAACAATAACTTTTTGGTCTGAGGGCAGCTGACCTTCCTTAACGATTCTGCCGACAGTATTGTAAATAAGAACCTTTTCTGCGCCCTGAGGATATGAAGCGGGAAGAGTTTTTACTGTAATTGATGAGTCTGAAGCTGTTTTTTCAGAAAGAAGGGAAATAGCGTCAGGCTTATTGCTTTCAATACCGATCACGGCATTGGGTATTGAAAGAAATTTCATGACAGTTTTTATTCCGCCGATAACAGCGTCAGGATCTTCAAGCATCTGACGATGGTCAGAGGTTATGTATGGTTCGCATTCTGCGGCGTTTATTATCAGAGTATCAATTTCCCCTTTGGGGTTAAGCTTGATGTGAGTAGGGAAGCCTGCGCCGCCCAAGCCTGTAATGCCGCTTTCACGGATTGCCTTTATAAATTCTTCCTTGCTGTTGATCACAGGGGACTGAACTTCTTCGGAAACAGTCTGTTCACCGTCGGTTTCTATGGTTACAGCTTTGCAGGTATTTCCGTTGGCAAGTTTAATTTCGGTTACCGCTTTGACAGTTCCCGATACGCTTGAATGAACGGGAACGGACATAAATGCGTCGGTATCTCCGATTTTCTGTCCGACTTTTACAGCGTCTCCGACCTTTACAAGGGGTGTGCATGGAGCGCCCATATTCATAAGCATAGGGATAGTTACTAAGTCAGGCACAGGAAGAGCGGCAGTTTGACATTGCGCTGTGCCCTTATGGTGTTTTAAACGGACTCCGTTTAGTTTTTTCATCATTTCCTCCTCATTTTTGTTTGATTTTTGTAAGAACCGGCATTAATAATCCCAGACACAGACCTGTTACAGTTCCGGCGATGCATCCTGAAATTATCAGTACCGGCATATATGCAAGGACAGCAGAGCTGCCCAGTATAAAACATGCGGCTGAAAGCTGACCGACGTTGTGCATCAGACTTCCTGCAACGCTTGTTAAAACTATTGAAGCTTTGGTTTTTTTACTTAGCAAAAGCATTGTAAAAAAGGCGGCGAGTCCGCCTGAAATGGACATTATAAAAGCTGTTGTTCCCCGTGTGAGAAAAACAAAAAATGATTTAAGTATGCAGATTGCCAATGCACAGCCTGTATTTATTTCATACATAGCAAACATAACCGGTATGTTTGAAAATCCCGGCTTTACTCCCAACGGCAGCGGAATAAGACTTTCAGCTGCCGACAGTCCGGCAGAAAGAGCAAGAAGCATACCTGAAAGGGCTGTTTTATATGATTTTTTCATGTTTGTCAGTCCTCGATTTCTACTATAAGTTTTTTGGGCAGACATACGATTTTTTCACTTTTTGAATCAATAAAATCTGTTTTTACACAAATTTTATCAGGACAATCTGATTCTATTATTCTTATTTTTCCGTTATTTACCTCAAAGACAACGCCTTTTACATTTTTAAGTGAAAACGTATTGTTTTTGTGAGTTTCAAGGTAAATTTTTTCTATAATTTCAGAATCTACTGAAATTACCGCTGTTTTGCCGGGATTTATTTTCTTATTGATAAAAGTGACGGAAATTACAATAATACCTGTCAGAAGAATGGCAAGTATTATAAAAATATCTTTTTTGCTGATTATTTTTTTACTGTTTGTATTTATATGAACCATCCTTTAATTTAAAATCAAGACCATCGCTTACATACAAATTTTTATCCTTGTCTGCCGCAACTATTTTATAGCTGTCTGAATGGAGGTGCTTTTCAATTTCCTTTGTACCTCCTGTGAAGATCAGTGTTGAAAGAAAATCCGATTCAAGACCACTGTCACAGAATACTGTTACCGTTGTAAGATCGGTTTCGGTAGGATATCCGGTTTTGGTGTCTATAATATGACAGTATTTTTTACCGTCGATTTCCGCATAGCGTTCATATCCCCCCGATGTGGAAATAAAACAGCCGCCCCTGAGAGTTACCGACCCTATAGAACCTTGTTTATCCGGAGATGCTATATCAATATTCTGTTCACCGTATTGGTTACCGTAAACTAATATTGAAGAACCTGTAGTGATAAGAGAATAATGTGAATCTTCTTTGTCAAGAAGTTCTTTTACTTTATCAAGGGCGATACCCTTTGCGACGCAGCCGAAGTCCAGTATGGCATTGTTTTCTAGGGTGATGTTATTTCCGTTTATTGTAATATTTTTAAATCCTGTAGCGGCAAGAGCCTTGTCAATTTCACTCTGAGCAGGAATTTCAGGATTTTTACCGGTTATATCCCAAAGCTTTGTGAGACTTCCGGCAGTTACGTCAGCGCCGTTTCCGTACTTATTGTTAAGTTCCAGAATATGCCGCAGTGCGGCTGTCAGTTCGTCTGAGGAATTTATTGTCTTGGAAGAATTAAGCCTTGAAATTTCGCTCATACTGTCATGGAAATTAAATATATTTTCTGTATCGGTAAATATTTGTTTAATTTCTTTTTCTATATTTTTATCAGACGATACCACAATAAAAGTATCCATACCGAAAAAATTAAAATTAGCATAATCATGCTTAAAAAAAATTGATATTAATATCAGAATAATCGAAAATACAACTATAAGCGGCAAGAAAATACAAATTTTACGAACCTTTTTACGGCTTTTTTCAGAAATCATAAAAAACCCTCTTTAAATTTAAATAAAAAAATGCTATAATAAAAATATTGTGGTTTTTATCCATAAAGTTCGGATATTTTATCTTCGCTTGTTTTGATAAGTTTCATAAGCGACGGCGTTTGGGAATATTCTTCTGAAAGGCTGTCGGTCGTTATGCTTTTGTTTAAATTTTCTTTGCTTTTTAATTTTATGGATGCACACATCTTCATTATTACTGAATCAGTGAGATCCTCGGCGGGTATTTCCGGTATTTTAAAAAACAGAGAGTTATTTTCTTCATTTGAATGATAAAGCATGCGGAAAAGCTTATATAAATTCAGTATTATATAAGAAACAGCGTCCTTTTCCAGAGACTTGTCCTCGGCTGAGCCGCAGATGGACAGCAGTACGTTTGCGGAATCGGAGATCATTTTTATGTCGTCACAGATATTTTCATCGCTGTCTGACTGTGAAAACTTCTCGTCCGGCGATGCAGTGCGCCCAAGAAGATAGTCGCAGGATACATTGTAATAATCAGCGGCTTTAACAAGAAAGTCCAGACCGCATTCTCTTATCCCTTTTTCATAATGGGACAGCAGAGCCTGTGAGATACCCAGATCGGCTGCCGCCTGTTTCTGACTTATCTTGCGCTCTTTTCTTCGGAGAGTCATGATTCTCGGAAATTCAGTATTCATTCTGACACCTCTTTTCTTTTTGGATTGACAGGATCTGATTAATACTGTATTAAAATTATATAACAATCCGTATAAAAAAGTAAAGAGCATATTTACAGAAATTTTTGTGAGTAAATATACTGTATTTTGTCAAATATATGTATATGGCGAATTTACAGTGTGATTTTAGTGCATAATAACCATGAAATTGGTTTGGAATTGTTAAAATAAATTTATACATTTTGTATTTAAAGGAGTATTTTAATGAAAGGATACAGACTAAGTATTATAAGGCACGGTCTTACAGATGCCAATGACAAGGCAATTTATCTTGGAAGCCGTACCGATTATTCGCTTTCTAAAAAAGGAATAAGTCAGATCGTCAATAAAATGGACGAGTATGAATATCCCAAAGTGCAGAGGGTTTATTCAAGTCCTATGAAAAGGTGCATTGAAACTGCCGAAATTATTTATCCTTACCGTGAGCTTCAGATAGTTGAAAATATGACGGAGCTTGATTTCGGTGAATTCGACGGAAAAAGCGTTCAGGAGCTTATAGACAGAGATGACTATAAAGAATGGCTTAAGGGCGGAACTCCGGACAAGCGTGCGCCCGGAGGAGAAAGTATGGAGGAGCTTCTGCTGAGACTTTTTAAAGGACTTCATGAAATTATAACCGATATGATGGACGAGGAACTTACTCACTGCGCATTGGTTACTCATTCCGGATTGGTAACGAATATTCTTTCGGCGTTCGGACTGCCTAAAATCGACCCTAAGGAGCTTACATGCGCTCCGGGAGAGGGTTTTGAAATCCTTATGACCGCTAAAATGTGGCAGCAGTCTCAGACGTTTGAAATATTGGGACGCATTCCTTATTACAGAGAATAAAATACATAAAAATGCCTTTGCTTTTACATATTCTTTTAAATATAGACAGGGAGCTGAATTATGAACACATCATCTTATAGGCATAAGGCAAAAGAAATTTTAAAGGGCAGATACGGCGAAGGCTTTTTTGTGGTTTCGGTATGCATAGTTGCGTACCTTATTTTCAAAGTTTTTGATATTGCAGGTGCGGGTATTATTTTATACAATAATAATGCAGATGTTTCCGGACTTTTCCGAAGCGGAAGCATTGCTGAAATATTATTAAAAATAATCAGATATATTATATGCTTTATTGTAATGTCTCCGCTGATTACCGGAGGATTATGGTGGTTTTATCAGACCGTTTCAGGCGGCGACAACAGAAGTATTCTTAAGCTTTACACAGGGTTTAAGCTGAACATGAGAGCCGCATTTTTATACGGAATTATGTGGATACTGAGCATGATATCTCTTTTGCCGTCAGGCTTCTGCTGGCTGTTTGCATATAAGCTTTTTCATGCTGTTCCGGATTTCAGCAATCAGGCAGTTATATTGTTTGCAGTTTTACAATTGTTTATGGCAGGCGTTTTTCTTCTGGGACTTTATCTGAAATGTCTGCTGACATTTATTCTTTCGCCCTTTATTTTTATAAAGCGTCCTGATACCGGAGCTTTTAAGGTCATGAACATGTCCCGTAAAAAAATGTATGGTGTAAAGCTTGATTTTCTTAAAATGATAATTGCGTATATACCGGCAATGCTGCCGCTTATAACAATTCCGTTTATACTTCCGAAAGCCGTTATGGCGGCATCGGTTTTTGCAGAAGAACGTCTTAAGGAGGAATAGATTGGGAAGGATAGTACTTCAAGTTTCAAAACAGGCAAAGCTTGAGGATTTTCTTATAAAAGACGCAGGAGTATCAAAAAGGCTTATTTCCCGCCTTAAACGTACTGAAAACGGCATCACAAGAAACGGCAGTCTTATCCGTACCATAGATACTGTAAATACGGGAGACACTATTATACTTCAGTTTGAGGATACTAAAATACTTGAACCGAATTTTGAGCTTGATGTGCCTATAGCGTTTGAAAATGAAAATTTGGTAGTATTTGATAAACCGATAGGAATGCCGGTGCATCCGTCAATAAAACATCAGGGAGATACTCTGGGAAATTTTTTTGCGGCAAAATATCCTGATATTACATTTCGTCCTGTAAACCGTCTTGACAGGGATACCTCCGGACTTTGTATTACAGCCAAAAATGCTTTTGCAGCAGCAGCACTGCAAAACAGCGTGAAAAAAGTTTATTATGCCGTTGTTACCGGCTATATTGACGGTGAGGGAATTATTGATGTTCCCATTGCAAGAGAAAAAGATTCCATAATAAAAAGAACAGTAAGGCAGGACGGTCAAAGAGCAGTTACTCATTATAAAGCAATAAAATCGGGTACAAAATATTCTCTTATTGAGATTAAACTTGAAACCGGCAGGACTCATCAGATAAGAGTACATTTTGCTTATATAGGCCACCCCCTTGCAGGAGATGACCTATATGGAGGCAGTACCGAAGATATATGCTGTCAGGCTCTGCATTGCGGACTCCTTTGTTTCAGAGAACCGCTGACCGGAAAGGAAATAACCGTAACTTCTCCGCTTAGAGATGATATTCAAAAATTAATAGAAAAGGAAGGTTAAATATGGAGAGAATAGCAAGCTTTCAGGTTGATCACAGAAAAATTGACGTGGGTATGTATATTTCACGGGTTGACGGGGATATTGTTACATACGACATTAGAATGGTAAAACCTAACGGCGGAGTGTATCTTGAAACGCCGTCAATGCATACCATTGAACACCTTTTTGCCACTTTCGCAAGAAATTCCGAATTTGGTAAGGGTATAGTCTATGTCGGACCTATGGGCTGTCGGACAGGTTTTTATCTGCTGACAAGGGGAATGAGTCATGAAGCCGCTATTAAGCTGGTTCGTGACGCTTATAAGTTTATATCGGAGTTTGACGACAGAATTCCTGGCTGCTCGGAGGAAGAATGCGGAAACTATAAAGAGCATAATCTTCAAAAGGCTAGAAAGGACGTACTTCCTTTGTTGAAAGTTCTGGAAAATTATACTGTCGAAATGCTGAGTTATTCTTGGCATATGCAACAAAAAAGCGAACTGTAATTTGTGCAGTCTTACAAATAATTGTCGCTATTTGGAAGATGTATACAAAACGACTTGCGTTTTTTTGTGAACTTGTTATAATAAACTCCATGATGTAACTGATTTGTAACAATTGTAATCATTTGTTACAATGTCCCCTGAAAGCTCAGGGGCAGGAATGAAAGGAGTTTTTACAATGAGTCAGAAACATCTTTGCATTGACAGAAGAAAGCGTATATATTCACTGATTATGAACTGTGCGGCGCCGGTTCTCACAATGATTTTTCTTGCGGGTTCGGTTTGCTGGGCGGCAGAGCTTCAGTACGGCAAACCGGTTGTGTATGATAAAGATCCCGAAGCAGTAATGGTTTTTTCTTCTAAGGGACTGATAAACGGTATAAACGGTTATGCGGAAATCAATCTTCCGGTTTTGGAAGATGCTCCGTTAGGTACCGTTAATTCCGGAGCTGAACTGGTTGAAGCGTGCGGAATTTATATTGACGATGAATTTATCGGGGCTGTGGCTGATAAGGACAGTATTGAAACTCAGTTGGAAACTATTCTTAACGAGTATCTGGAAGATGAAACTGTTATTAAGGCAGATTATGCAGTTGAGCCTGATCTTAAACAGGGTGTTTACCGTTCAGAAGCTCTTGTTGATGAATCGGATATGAAGGATTTTCTGACAGGTGAAAAGAAAGTAGTTTCTGAATATACTGCCGAAGAAGAGGATACAGCCGAAAAAATTGCTCAAGACTTTGATATGAGTATTGACGAAGTTAAGGAACTTAATCCGGAAATTGAAAAAATTGAAGACGGCGAATCCATTAAAATAAAAGAAACTGTTCCGGTGCTTCCTGTAAAGTATATATGCGAGGAACAGGAAGAGGAAATAATTGAGCTTGATACCTATGAGTACAATGAAAATTCAGAGTTGGTATCTGAAGGTATAAAGGGCAAAAGGCTCAGCACCTATGAGGTGACTTATGTTGACGGTACTGAAGTTTCAAGAAAACTGAAAGAATCTGAAACAGTGGAGCTTCCTGTTGCGGAGGATTATGACAGTGAAGATACAAATGCCTCAGAAGGGGAACTTTATTCTGAAAGCGTACCGGAAACTGAGAATATTTTCTCAGGGGATTTTATCTGGCCTGTAAACGGCGGGTATGTAAGCGATCCGTTTATGAGTGATAGAAACCACAAGGGAATGGATATTGCCGCTCCGGCAGGAACCGAGATTTATGCAGCCGATGGAGGAACGGTTATTGAAGCCGGCTGGAATGACGGCGGGTACGGAAACTTTGTTATGATAGACCATGGAAACGGTTATATAACACTTTACGGTCATGCAAGCGAGGTTTTTGTAAATCCGGGAGATACGGTTGCTAAGGGAGATTTGATTGCCGCTGTAGGAACTACCGGAGATTCTACCGGAAACCACTGTCATTTTGAAGTGAGGTTTGACGGAGGATTTTTAAATCCTGATGATTTTATATAAAAAATATAACTAATTAATAAAAAATTTACAAAATATTTTTGCTCAAAATGTTGCTAAAAACTTGTATCTGTGCTATAATTATCAAGCGTGATTGCAACAGATATGCGATGAAGCGGAAGGTTGCCGGCGGTATGTCGGGTAATTTCCGTGGAGTATGTCCGATTTTAAACCGGGCGACTGAAATACCGAGCACAGTTAGTGACATTTTGAGCTTAATATAAGCTTGAAGTCTGTAATTGTGTCCTGATGACAGTAACCCGAATTCTTGAGCAGAGAAATTCGGGATTTTTTATTGTTATAGAACAGGAAACACACGGGAACGTGTAGTATTTCAAATCCGGCCCCCAAAAATAATACCTTAAGGAGGCGAAAAAAGTGGCAGTCAACGAAAAGATCAGAATCAAGATCAAGGGTTATGAACACGCAACAGTAGACGCAGCGGCTGCAAAGATTGTTGAAGCTGCAAAGAGAAGCGGTGCCAGAGTTTCCGGACCGATTCCGCTGCCTACAAACAAAGAGGTTATAACTATCCTCAGAGCCGTTCATAAGTATAAGGACAGCCGTGAGCAGTTTGAAATGAGAACTCACAAGAGACTCATCGATGTAATCAGACCAACTGCTAAGACTACGGACGCTCTTCAGAAGCTGGAAGTTCCGGCAGGCGTGGACATCGTAATGGAGCTTAAGTAATTAAAGCTTTAAAGCCCCTGATTCCGCAGAAAATCCGCTGCGGAATATTGACGGAAGTTAAATCCGTCGGTCATGTTGGCTAAAGGCCAACCAATAACCTAACAGGAGGAAATATACATGAAAAAAGGTATAATCGGCAAGAAAATCGGTATGACACAGATTTTCGACGAATCAGGAAAAGTTATTCCTGTAACAGTAATTGAAGCCGGTCCATGCGTTGTTGTTCAGAAGAAAACTGCTGAAAACGACGGCTATGAGGCTGTTCAGCTGGGTTACGGCGACGTTAAGGTTACAAGAGTTAACAAGCCGATGAAGGGTCACTTCGATAAGGCAGACGTTGCCTGCAAGAAGGAACTCAAGGAATTCAGACTTGAAGATTGTGCTTCAGTTAACGTAGGCGACATTCTTAAGGCTGACACATTTGCTGTAGGCGACATGGTAGATGTCAGCGGTACAAGCAAGGGTAAAGGTTTCCAGGGTACTATCAAGCGTCACAACAATTCAAGACTCAAGGAAACTCACGGTTCAGGTCCTGTACACAGACACGCAGGTTCAATGGGCGCATGCTCATCACCTTCAAGAATCTTCAAGGGCAAGGGAATGCCTGGTCAGATGGGTAACGAAAAGGTTACTGTACAGAATCTGGAAGTAGTTAAAATCGACGCTGAAAATAATCTTATCGCACTCAAGGGTGCAATTCCGGGTCCTAAGGGCGGAATCGTATCCATCGTAGACAGTGTTAAGGCTTAAGGAAGGAGGAAGCATATATGTCAAAGGTTTCAGTTTATGATATGGCAGGAAATCAGGTTTCAGAAACAGAAATTTCCGATGCTGTATTCGGTATAGAACCAAACGAAGCTGTAATGCATGCAATGGTTGTGAATTATCTTGCAAATCAGCGTCAGGGCACACAGTCCACACTGACACGTACAGAAGTTCGCGGCGGCGGCAGAAAGCCATGGAGACAGAAGGGAACAGGTCATGCAAGACAGGGTTCAATCCGTGCTCCTCAGTGGACACACGGCGGTGTTGCTTTAGGTCCTAAGCCAAGAGATTACAGTTATACACTTAACAAGAAGGTAAGAAGACTTGCTATGAAGTCAGCTTTATCTTCAAAGGTTCAGAATGAAAATCTGATCGTTATAGACGCTCTCAATATGGATGGTTTCAAAACAAAGACTATTGTAAATATGCTTAAGGCTCTTAATGTTGACGGTAAGGCTCTTATCGTTACTGCTGAAGCAGATCAGAAGGTAGTAAAGAGCGCTGCAAACATCCCGGGAGTTAAGACAGCAGCAGTTAATACATTGAATGTATATGACATTCTCAACCATGACAAGTTCATCGTTGTTAAGAATGCTGTCGGAAAAATCGAGGAGGTGTACGCATAATGAAAGCACCACAGGATATCATCCTCAAGCCGGTAATTAGTGAAAGAAGTATCGACCTGCTTCCTTCAGGAAAGTATACTTTCAAGGTTGCTAAGGATGCTAACAAGGTTGAGATAGCAAAGGCAGTTGAGCAGCTTTTCAGCGTTGAGGTAACTAAAGTTAACACAATGAACTGCAAGGGACGTACAAGACGTGTCGGCAGATTTGAAGGCAAGAAGGCTGACTGGAAAAAGGCTATCGTTACTATAAATCAGGAACCGGATGACAAGAAGACAAAGTCATCAATCGAGTTCTTTGACGGTCTGTATTAATAGCTGATACAGAATCGCACGGTATGGGAGTGATGCTCCCGCAAACAACGCATTTAAGGAGTGAAAACAATGGCTATAAAAACCTATAAACCGACAACTCCTTCACGTCGTCAGATGACCTGTACAGACTATTCGGAATTGTCAAAGGTTGCTCCGGAGAAAAGTCTGCTTGAACCTCTTAAGAAGAAGTCCGGCAGAAACAGCTACGGAAGAATTACTGTTCGCCACAGAGGCGGCGGCTCAAGAAGAAAGTATCGTGTAATCGATTTCAAGCGTGACAAGGATAACATGAACGCTACTGTTATGACACTGGAATATGATCCAAACCGTTCAGCTTTTATCGCTCTCGTTCAGTATGAGGACGGCGAAAAGAGATATATTCTTGCACCAAACGGTCTTAAGGTAGGAGATACAGTTTGCTCCGGTCCTGAAGCTGATATCAAGGCTGGTAACGCACTTGAAATGGCTAACATCCCTGTTGGTACATTTATCCACGCTATCGAGCTTTATCCAGGTAAGGGTGCTCAGATGGTTCGTTCAGCAGGAAACATGGCTCAGCTTATGGCTAAGGAAGGCAAGTATGCTCTTGTAAGACTTCCCTCAGGCGAGCTTAGAAACGTACCGATCAACTGCAAGGCTACTATCGGTCAGGTAAGCAATATAGATCACGAAAATGTTAATCTGGGTAAAGCCGGAAGAACACGTCATATGGGTATAAGACCTACAGTAAGAGGTTCTGTAATGAATCCATGCGATCACCCTCACGGCGGTGGTGAAGGTAAATCACCAATCGGACGTCCGGGACCTGTAACTCCTTGGGGCAAGCCTGCACTTGGCTATAAAACCCGTAAGAAGCATAACCGTTCTGATAAGTTCATCGTAAAACGCAGAAACGGCAAGTAAGCTGAAAGGAGGAACTGATTAATGAGCAGAAGCATTAAAAAGGGCCCTTACGTTCAGGAGGCTCTTTACAAAAGAGTTGTGGCAATGAATGAAGCAGGTGAAAAGAAGGTTCTCAAGACATGGAGCAGAACTTCAACAATTTTCCCTGATTTTGTCGGTCACACATTTGCAGTTCATGACGGACGCAAGCACGTTCCGGTTTATGTTACAGAAGATATGGTAGGTCACAAGCTGGGTGAGTTTGCTCCTACAAGAACATATAAGGGACACGCTGGTTCCAAGACTACAAATAACGGCAAGAAATAGCGGAAGGAGGAGTTCAAATGGAAGCTAGAGCATATCTGAGAAACGCTCGTATTGCACCTAGAAAGGTTCAGGTTGTTCTTGATCTTATCAGAAACAAGCCTGTCGACGTTGCACTTGCTACTCTCAATTATACACCAAAGGCTGCATGTGAAATACTGGAAAAGCTTTTGAAATCCGCTATTGCAAACGCTGAAAACAATCACAACATGAATAAGGATGACCTTTACGTTGCTGAGTGTTTTGTTTGCCCGGGTCCTATAATGAAGAGAATCATGCCAAGAGCACAGGGCAGAGCATACAGAATTTTAAAGAGAACATCACACGTTACAATCGTTCTTAAAGAAAAAGAATAATCCCAGGGAGGTTTAATAATGGGCCAGAAAGTTAATCCGCACGGTCTGCGTGTCGGCGTTATAAAAGATTGGGATTCCCGCTGGTTTGCTAACAAGGCAACATTCGGCGATACTCTTGTTGAAGATTACAACGTTCGTAACTACATTAAGAAGAACCTGTATGCAGCAGGTGTTCCAAGAGTGGAAATCGAAAGATTCGCTGAAGATAAGGTAAGAATCCACATTCACTGTGCAAAGCCCGGTATCGTAATCGGTAGAGGCGGCACAGAGATCGAAAAGCTCCGTCAGAAGCTTGAAAAGATGATGGGTAAACAGGTTGCTGTTAACATCGTTGAAGTTAAGAATCCTGACATTAATTCACAGCTTGTTGCTGAAAAGATTGCGCTTGATCTGGAAAACAGAATTTCATTCAGACGTACAATGAAGCAGGCAATCGGCAGAGCAATGCGTTTGGGTGCTAAGGGTATCAAGGTTATGGTTTCCGGACGTCTGGGCGGTGCTGAAATTGCAAGAAGCGAAACATACCATGAAGGTACAATTCCGCTTCAGACAATCAGAGCTGACATTGATTACGGCACAGCAGAAGCGCACACAACTTACGGACGTCTTGGCATCAAGGTTTGGATCTACAAGGGTGAAGTTTTAAAGGGTGAAGTTTCAAAAACTGAAGACTCCAGAAACAGAGGCGGCAGAGACAACAGAAGACGCAATAATCAGAGACGTGATAATAAAGTAAGAGAAGCAAAAAATGAAGGAGGTAACCAGTAATGCTACTTCCAAAGAGAGTAAAATACCGTCGTGTGCACAGAGGCCGCATGACAGGTAAAGCCACAAGAGGCAATAAGGTAAGCTACGGCGATTTTGGTCTTCAGGCACTTGAGCCTGCATGGATCACATCAAATCAGATCGAATCAGCCCGTATCGCAATGACACGTTATATCAAGCGTGGCGGTCAGGTTTGGATCAAGATATTCCCTGACAAGCCGGTTACAAAGAAACCTGCCGGCACAAGAATGGGTTCCGGTAAAGGTGCTCCGGAATATTGGGTAGCAGTTGTAAAACCAGGCAGAGTAATGTTTGAAATTGCAGGCGTTCCTGAAGAAACAGCAAGAGAAGCTATGCGTCTGGCTATGCACAAGCTCCCTATCAAGTGTAAGTTTGTTGCGAAAGAAGAGCAAGGAGGGGAGCAGTAATGAAGGCATCTGAAATCAGAGATATGTCGGTTGAAGAAATGAACGAAAAGCTGGCCGGTTTAAAGGAAGAGCTTTTTGCGCTCCGCTTTCAGCTTGCTGTAAACCAGCTTGATAATACAGCACGCTTAAAGGCTGTTAAGAAGGACATCGCAAGAATCAAGACTGTTCTTCGTGAAAACGAAATCAAGTCGGGCGTTAGACAGTAAGAAAGGGAGGATTTAGCTATGTCTGAGAGAAACCTTAGAAAAACAAGGGTTGGTAAAGTTGTAAGCGACAAGATGGACAAAACTATCGTTGTTGCTATCGCTGACAATGTTAAACACCCGCTTTATAAGAAGATCATCAAGCGTACAGTAAAGCTTAAGGCGCACGATGAGAATAACGAATGCCGTATAGGCGATCGTGTTGAAGTTATGGAAACACGTCCTTTGTCAAAGGATAAGAGATGGCGTGTTACAAACATCATTGAAAGAGCTAAGTAATTTAATATATAGACGAGGAAGCAGTTTTAAGCGGAACGCTTCTGAAAGGAGGAACTCGCTGTGATACAAATGCAATCTTATATGAAGGTCGCTGACAACACCGGAGCCAAAGAGCTTATGTGTATCAGAGTTCTGGGCGGCACACGCAGAAGATATGCTAATATCGGTGATGTGGTAGTGGCATCCGTTAAGAAAGCAACACCCGGCGGCGTTGTTAAGAAGGGCGATGTTGTTAAGGCGGTTATCGTTCGTTCAGCAAAGGGCCTTAGAAGAGAAGACGGCACATATATTCGTTTTGACGAAAACGCAGCCGTTATAATCAAGGAAGATAAGAACCCAAAGGGTACACGTATATTTGGACCTGTAGCAAGAGAGCTTCGTGATAAGGAATACATGAAGATTTTAAGCCTTGCTCCGGAAGTATTATAATGGAGGTGTCATAATGAGCAAATTACATGTTAAAACAGGTGACACAGTCGTTTTACTGACAGGTGACTACAAGGACAAATATGAAGAGGGCGGAAAGAGAAAGACCGGTAAGGTTCTGGAAGTAAGCCCGAAGGAAGGCAAAGTTATCGTTGAAGGAATCAACATGATAACAAAGCATATGAAGCCTACAAGAATGGGACAGTCCGGCGGAATCATCAAGGCTGAATCTCCTATTTACGCTTCAAAGGTACAGCTTGTTTGCCCTAAATGCGGAAAGCCTACAAGAGTTGGTCACGGTTTTGAAACTAAGACAAACGCAGCAGGCAAGGAGAAGAACATTCCTGTAAGGATCTGCAAGAAGTGCGGACACAATTTCTAATAGAAGGAGAAACGACATGGCAAGATTAAAAGATTATTATGTTGATACCGTAGCTCCTGCTTTGATGAAGAAATTCAATTACAAGAGCGTTATGGAAATTCCGAAGCTCGATAAAGTTATTGTCAACGTAGGCGCCGGCGAGGCTATTTCAAACTCAAAGGTTATCGACGCTATTGTCAATGACATTACTCAGATTACCGGTCAGAAGCCTGTAATATGCAGAGCTAAGAAATCAGTTGCTAACTTTAAGCTTCGTGAAGGAATGCCGATCGGCGTTAAGGTTACACTGAGAAGAGAAAATATGTATGAATTCGTTGATAAGCTTTTCAACGTAGCATTTCCTCGTGTAAGAGACTTCAGAGGAATTAATCCTAATTCTTTTGACGGCAGAGGAAATTACTCAACAGGTATCAAGGAACAGCTTATTTTCCCTGAGATCGAGTATGATAAGATTGACAAAGTCAGAGGTATGGATATAAATTTCATCACAACAGCTAAGACTGATGAAGAAGCAAAAGAGCTGCTCTCATTACTGGGCGCTCCGTTTGCTAAGTAATTAGGGAGGATTTTTTCAAATGGCAAAAAAAGCGATGATTAATAAGCAGCAGAGAACTCCCAAGTATTCCACCAGAGCTTACAACAGATGCAAGATCTGCGGCAGACCGCACGCTTATTTAAGAAAGTTCGGAATATGCCGTATCTGCTTCAGAGAATTGGCTCATAAGGGTCAGATTCCTGGTGTAAAGAAGTCAAGCTGGTAAAAATACAAAGGAGGTCATTGGCATGCAGATTACTGATACTATAGCAGATTTACTGACAAGAATTCGTAATGCGAATTCTGCAAAGCACGCCACGGTTGACGTTCCTGCTTCAAATGTTAAGAAGGCTATTGCACAGATTCTTGTTGACGAAGGATATGTAAAGAGCTTTCAGCTCATTGAGGACGGCAAGCAGGGTGTTATAAGAATCACTCTGAAATACAGTGACTCAAAGTCACCTGTAATAACAGGTCTTCGCAGGGTTTCAAAACCGGGTTTACGTATTTATTCAAGTTGTGAAGATATGCCTAAGGTTAGAAAGGGTCTGGGAATTGCGATCGTTTCTACATCAAAGGGAATCATGACAGATAAGAAAGCTCGTGAGCTTAATGTAGGCGGCGAGTTATTAGCATTCGTTTGGTAAGGAGGACAGGGAAATGTCACGTATAGGAAAAATGCCGATTAGTATCCCTGCCGGAGTTGATGTTACTATCAATGATAACGTTGTTACTGTTAAGGGTCCTAAGGGCACACTCACAAGAGAATTTTCAAACTCAATGATTATTGAGAAAGGGGACGGAGTTATAACAGTTTCCCGTCCTAATGATTTAAAGGTAAACAAGAGTCTTCACGGTCTTACAAGAACGCTTATCTTCAACATGGTTGAAGGGGTTACAAACGGCTATGCGAAAACTCTTGAAATCGAAGGCGTTGGATACCGTGCTGCAAAGCAGGGCAAGAACCTTGTAATGAATCTTGGTTATTCACACCAGGTTATTATGCCTGAGATCGACGGAATTACAATTGATGTTCCGCAGCCTAACAAAATCGTAATTAACGGAATTGATAAGCAGGCTGTAGGTCAGTTTGCTGCTGAAGTTCGTGAAAAGCGTCCGCCTGAGCCGTATAAGGGCAAGGGAATCAGATATGCCGGCGAGAGAATCATCCGTAAGGAAGGTAAGGCCGGTAAGGGCAAGAAGTAATAAAGGAGTGAATTTGCAATGATTAAAAAGGCTGATACAAAAAAAGCCAGAGCAAAAAGACATGCCAGAGTTCGCGCTAAGATTTCCGGTACTCCTGAACGTCCTCGCCTGAATGTATTCCGTTCAGCAAAGCATATATATGCACAGGTTATAGACGACGTAAACGGAGTAACACTCTGTTCCGCTTCAAGTATGGATAAGGAATTTGAAGGAAACGGCGGAAACGTTGAAGGCGCACGTAAGGTCGGAGCAATGGTTGCTAAGCGCGCTGTTGAAAAGGGAATAGCTGAAGTTGTATTTGACAGAGGCGGCTACCTTTATCACGGAAGAGTAAAAGAGCTTGCTGAAGGAGCTCGTGAAAACGGACTGAAGTTCTAAGAAGGAGGTTATACTTTTGGCTAATATAGATGCAAAAGCATTGGAGCTTTCCGAAAAGGTTGTTTCTATAAACAGAGTTTCCAAGACAGTTAAGGGCGGACGTATCCTGAAGTTTGCAGCTCTTGTTGTTGTTGGCGACGGAAACGGCACAGTAGGCTTTGGTCTGGGTAAATCAGGCGAAGTTCCTGACGCAATCCGCAAGGGTATTGAAGACGCTAAGAAGAATCTTGTTAAGATTCCAATGTACGGCACAACAATTCCTCACGAAATTATCGGTGCATTCGGCGCCGGCAGAGTTCTTATGAAGCCTGCTGCTCCCGGTACCGGTGTTATCGCCGGCGGTCCGGTTCGTGCGGTTATTGAAATGGCTGGTATCAAGGACATCAGAACAAAGTCTCTTAGATCAAACAATCCATGCAATGTTGTAAGAGCTACTATCAACGGACTTATGTCATGCTCAACAGCAAAGGAAGTTGCTGCAAAGAGAGGCAAGTCTATAAAAGAAATTTTAGGTTAAGGAGTGGGCTGAAATGGCAAAGCAGATTAAGCTTGTTAAAAGTCTTATAGGAAGAAAAAGCGACCAGATTGCTACTGCTCATTCTCTTGGTCTTAAGAAAATCGGTCAGGTTGTAGTTCAGCCTGATAATGAGCAGACAAACGGTAAAATAAAGAAAATTTCTCATCTTGTAGAGGTTTCAGAAGCATAAGCTAAGGAGGTGCAATGTAATGAAGTTACACGAATTATCACCGGCACCAGGCTCTGTTGCTGAACGTAAGCGTATCGGCAGAGGTCACGGTTCAGGTAACGGCAAAACAGCCGGCAAGGGTCATAAGGGACAGAATGCACGTTCCGGCGGCGGCGTAAGAATCGGATTTGAAGGCGGACAGATGCCGCTGACAAGAAGAATCCCTAAGAGAGGATTCAACAATATTTTTGCTAAGAAATATTCAATTGTAAATGTTTCTGACCTTAGTAAATTTGTTGACGGAACAGTTGTTGATACAGAAATGCTGATCGCTTCCGGTCTTATCAAGAAGGAAAACGACGGTGTTAAGGTTCTCGGAAACGGTGAGCTTACAGCAAAAATAACAGTTAAGGCTGCTAAATTCTCTCAGAGCGCAATCGAAAAAATTGAAAAGGCTGGCGGGAAAGCAGAGGTGATTTAATGTGTTCGAAACAATAAGAAACGCATGGAAAGTTGCGGAAATTCGTAAAAAGCTTTTGTACACATTATTCATCATTATAGTATTCAGATTCGGAAGTGCATTGACGGTTCCGTTTTTGACATTATCAAAGGTTCAGGAATGGATGAGTACCAATGCTACAGACGGTAACTTTCTTGAATACTTGAATATTTTGACGGGCGGTGCGTTGTCGAAAGCGACAATTTTTTCCCTGTCAATCACACCGTATATTAATGCGTCCATCATTATACAACTTCTGACATATGCTCTTCCTCCTTTAGAACGGCTTCAGAGCGAGGGTGAGACCGGAAGAAAAAAATTGAATCAGATTACTGCATTTGTAGCGTTAGGTCTGTCAATATTTATGTCAGTAGCATATTATTTCACGTTAAAAAATATGGGCGCTGTTAAGTATACAACAGGATTTGAAGGTGTATTTGCAGCTGTTGTAATATCAAGCTGCTTTGTTGCCGGAGCAATGCTGGTAGTATGGATGGGTAACAGAATTAATGATAAGGGTATCGGAAACGGTATTTCTATGATACTTTTTGCCGGTATCGTTGCGAGATTCCCGACTGATGTAGGTACGCTTATTACACTTACTAAGGATAATCCGTCCAAATATTTATTTGTTTCAATTGCAATTGCCGTAATATATGTTGTTATGATAGGATTTGTTGTATTCATGAACGAATCCGAAAGAAGAATTCCTATTCAGTATGCTAAGCGTGTAGTGGGAAGAAAACAATACGGCGGACAAAGCACACATATTCCTGTTAAAGTTTGTATGAGCGGCGTTATGCCAATCATCTTTGCAATGTCATTTATGTCATTGCCGAGTACTATTGGAATGTTCAAGGGACCGTATGCAGATCCTGATGGTTTCTGGCAGCGTTTCTATAACGGATTCCTGAATTTCTTCAGTACTACTTCAGGCTGGTATGCATTAATTTATTTTGTTTTGATTATCGCATTTAATTACTTCTATGTTTCAATGCAGTATAATCCAATAGAAATTGCAAATCAGCTGAGACAAAACAACGGCGGCATACCTGGTATCAGACCTGGTAAGCCTACATCTGATTATATTCAAAGAGTTCTTTCAAAAATCACATTGGTCGGCGCTTTCTTCCTGGGTATTATTGCAATCTTCCCGATCGTACTGGGTATGTTTGACAATAATCTTAGAAGTCTGTCAATGGGCGGTACTACAGTGCTTATCGTTGTAAGCGTTGCTTTGGAAACAGTTCGTACACTGGAATCACAGATGATGATGCGTCATCATAAGGGATTCCTTGAATAAGGAGGTCCGGTATGAATTTAATTTTATTAGGTGCTCCTGGTGCCGGTAAGGGTACTCAGGCGGAGGTTATTTCTGACGCATTGAAAATCCCGCAGATTTCTACAGGAAATATACTGCGTGAAGCTGTTAAAAACGGTACGGAATACGGTCTTAAGGCAAAGGCTGCAATGGACAGCGGTTCTTTGGTATCCGATGACGTTGTAATCGGAATATTAAAAGACAGAATTGCTGAGGATGATTGTAAAAACGGTTTTATTCTTGACGGATTCCCGAGAACAGTTCCTCAGGCAGAAGCCCTGGACAGCATGGGCGTTAACATCGATAAAGTAATCGAAATTTATGTTCCGGATGAAACTATTCAGCAGAGACTGTCTGGCAGAAGAGTATGCGAAAGCTGCGGCGCTTCATATCATACAGAATTCAAGCCGTCAAAAGCTGAAGGAAAATGTGATAAGTGCGGCGGAAATACTGTTCAGCGTAAGGACGATCACCCGGATACAGTAATTGAGCGTTTAAAGGTTTATCATGAACAGACTGCTCCTCTCAAGGATTTTTATGCAAAGCAGGGAAAACTTGAAACAGTAGTCGGTCAAGAGGATGTTGCTGAAACATCAAAGCTGACTTTGAAAGCAGTAGGGGCGTAAAATGGTAAGCATAAAATCTTCTACGGATTTGGCTAAAATGCGTGAAGCCGGTCTTATTGCCGGCAGAGCATTGAAGCTTGCTGGTGAATCTATCAAGCCTGGTATGACTACAAAGGCTCTTGATAAAATAATTCATGATTATATTATAGGCTGCGGAGCTAAGCCGTCGTTTTTGAATTACGGCGGATTTCCGGCAAGCGCCTGCATTTCAATTAACAATGAAGTAATTCATGGTATTCCGGTTCACAAAAGAAGAATTGCTGAGGGTGATATAGTAAGCGTTGACGTAGGCGCTTATTATAACGGTTTCCACGGCGATACATGTGCAACGTTTCCGGTAGGGAAAGTTTCCGACGAAGCCAAGGCTCTTCTTGAGGTCACAGAACAAAGCCTTTATGAAGGCATTGCAGCTGCTCAGGTCGGCGCAAGACTAGGCGATGTATGCCATGCGGTTGAAGAATACTGCGCTTCCAGAGGATACGGTATTGTCAGAAACTACTGCGGTCACGGAATAGGCCGTGAACTTCATGAATCTCCGGAGGTTCCGAATTACGGAAAGCCCGGACACGGTCCAAGATTAGTTTCAGGAATGACATTTTGTATTGAACCTATGATTAATGCTAAGGGCGATGATGTAAGGGTTCTTAGGGATGGCTGGACTGTAGTAACGGCAAACGGATCATTGTCTGCTCATTTTGAGCATGCAATTGCAATTACTCCCGACGGACCGGTAATACTTACTAAGCCGTAACGGAGATAGCAGTGAAAATTGAAAAGGGCAGAGTTGTTAAAGCAGCTGCCGGACGAGACAAGGGTAGTTATTTTGTAATAACAGAAATGAAAGAAAATTATGTTTTTATTGCGGACGGCAAGAGACGTAAACTTTCATTACCCAAACGAAAGAATCTGAAACATCTTAGATTCACCGATAATGTTATCGAATTGAATGATATGACTGATAAGAAGCTTAGAAATGTGCTTAGCAGATATGCTGCTGCGCACACCGTAACCGATATGGGGAGGTATTAATTTTGTCTAAGGAAGATGTAATTGAATTAGAGGGCGTTGTTGAAGAAGCTTTGCCGAACGCAATGTTCAGAGTAAAGCTGCCCAACGACCACATAATTCTTGCACATGTATCAGGTAAGCTGAGAATGAACTATATTCGTATAGTTCCCGGCGATAAGGTAACGGTTGAAATGTCGCCTTACGACCTGACTAAGGGCAGAATCACTTGGAGAGCTAAATAATAGTTCTAAGAAACCTGAGGCGTTGTGAAAATAATGCTTCTGTAATATATCAAGGAGGTATTTTCAATGAAAGTCAGACCTTCAGTTAAACCTATTTGCGAAAAATGCAAGGTTATAAAACGCAAGGGCAAAGTAATGGTAATTTGCGAAAATCCAAAGCATAAACAACGTCAGGGCTGATACGCCTGACATCTTAATTAACGGAGGTGCTATTAATTAATGGCAAGAATTGCTGGTATTGACCTGCCAAAGGATAAGAGAGTTGAAATCGGCTTAACTTATATTTACGGCATCGGTCGTCAGACTGCTACAACGATCCTTAAGGAAACCGGCGTTAATCCGGATACAAGGGTAAAGGATCTTACAGAAGAAGACGTAGCAAAACTGCGTGATTATATTGACAAAAACTGCAATGTTGAAGGCGATCTGAGAAGAGAAATCGCATTAAACATTAAGAGACTTGTGGAAATCGGCTGCTACAGAGGCGTTCGTCACCGTAAGGGTCTTCCTGTTAGAGGACAGAGAACTAAGACAAACGCAAGAACCCGTAAGGGACCTGTAAAGACGATTGCTAACAAGAAGAAGTAAGGAGGGCATGAGCATTGGCACAGCAGAAAGCTAAAAAAGTTGCTATCAGAAGACGCAGAGAGCGTAAAAATATTGAAAGCGGCGCTGTTCATATCCAGTCCACTTTTAATAATACGATCGTAACAATTACAGATACACAGGGTAATGCTATTTCATGGGCAAGTGCAGGCGGACTTGGTTTCAGAGGTTCAAGAAAGTCTACACCGTTTGCAGCGCAGACAGCAGCTGAAACAGCAGCTAAGGCAGCTATGGAACATGGCCTTAAGAGCGTAGAGGTTTACGTTAAGGGACCTGGTTCAGGACGTGAAGCAGCAATCAGAGCATTGCAGACAGTTGGTCTTGAAGTTAAGATGATCAAAGACGTAACCCCAATCCCACACAATGGATGCCGTCCTCCAAAGAGAAGACGTGTCTAATTTACAGGAGGTGCAAAAAAGTTGGCTATTAATAGAGAACCTATTCTCAAAAGATGCAGATACCTGGGAATCAGCCCGGCAGTAATGGGCATTTCCAAGGAGAGCAACCGTAATCCTAATGCAAATAAGAGAAAGAAAGTTTCAGAATACGGCATGCAGCTGAAGGAAAAGCAGAAGCTTAAATTCATCTACGGCGTTCTGGAAAAGCCTTTCTATCACTATTTTGAAATCGCTGAAAAAATGGAAGGCAAGGCCGGTGAAAACCTGATCACTATTCTTGAATCACGTCTTGATAATGTTGTATTCAGAATGGGTATGGCTCTTACAAGAAGAGAATCAAGACAGCTTGTTTCTCACGGTCATTTTATGGTAAATGGTCAGAAGGTCGATATTCCTTCTTACAGAGTAAAAGTCGGCGATGTTATTGAGCTTTGCGAAAAAAGCAAGAAGAGCGACAAATTCAAGGATGTTGCAGAAGCAACTAAGGGCAGAGTAGTTCCGCTTTGGCTTGAGGCTAACAGAGATGCGGCAACAGCTAAAATTGTTCGTATGCCTGTTAAGGATGACCTTGACTATGAGGTTGAAGAAACATTCATCGTCGAGTTGTACTCAAAATAATAATTATATTATTGGCCTGTTGATTTATATAGAGATAAAAAGTGATTGCGAAATAGGAGGGTTCTTATGCTTGAAAAAATCGTAAAGCCGGAAATTGATACTGTTGAACTCAGAAGTGACGGAAAATACGGTAAATTCGTTTTAGCCCCACTGGAACGTGGTTATGGTATCACATTAGGTAACAGTCTAAGACGAGTATTGCTCTCCTCGCTGCCCGGTGTAGCAGTCAATTCGGTGAAAATAGACGGTGTTCATCATGAGTTGTCAACAATTCCGGGTGTAAAAGAGGATGTTACTGAGATTATCCTTGCAATTAAAGGTCTTACAGCAAAGCTTTACGGCGAAGGCCCTAAAACCGTTTATATTGAAGCCGAAGGTGAATGTGAAGTTACTGCCGGTGACATCAAAACAGATTCTGAGGTCAATATACTTGATCCGGGAATGCATATTGCAACTCTCGGCAAGGACGCTAAGCTTTATATGGAGATAACAATTGACCGCGGAAGAGGTTATGTTTCTGCTGAACGTAATAAGCAGCAGATGGGAAATATGCCTATAGATGTTATTGCAGTTGACAGTATTTATACTCCTGTTTTGAAGGTTAATTATAAGGTCGAAGACACTCGTCTCGGTCAGGTAACTGATTTTGATAAGCTTACAATAGAGGTATGGACAGATGGTACAATCTCTGCAAAGGAAGCTTTGTCACAGGCAGCCAATCTCCTCAACGAGCATCTGAAGCTGTTTATTGATTTGTCAGAAGAATCAGTAATAGCAGAAGTATTAGTCGAACAGACAGATAAAGGTAAGGAAAAGATCCTTGAGATGACCATTGAGGAACTTGACTTATCAGTACGTTCATTCAATTGTCTGAAGCGTGCTGGAATTAATACCGTTGACGACTTGATTAATAAGTCTGAAGAAGAAATGATGAAGGTTAGAAACCTTGGTAAGAAATCCTTTGATGAGGTCAAAGAAAAGCTTCAATCACTTGGTTTTGATCTGAGTTCAGAAGAGGAATAAAACTGCGGAAAATATTATTAAAGAAATGTTTTCTGTAATTTGTAAAGGAGTGAATAACGATGCCAGGTACAAGAAAGCTTGGAAGAACAACTGACCATAGAAAGGCCATGCTCAGAGCAATGGTTACTTATCTGTTGGAGAACGGACAGATTGAAACAACTGTAACAAGAGCTAAGGAAGTCAGAGCAGTTGCTGAAAAGATGATCACAATCGGAAAGAACAATGATCTGCACTCCAAACGTCAAGTATTTGCTTACGTTACTAAGGAAGACGTTGCTAAGAAGTTATTTGATGAAATTTCACCAAAATATGCTGAGAGAAACGGCGGATATACAAGAATTATCAAGATCGGTCCTCGCAGAGGCGACGCAGCAGAAATGGCAATTATTCAGTTAGTTTAATTCCGGAAATAAAAAAGCCGACTCATTAGAGTCGGCTTTTGTGTATTAATTATAAACTAAAATAAGCAGATACTTTAAAAGTATCTGCTTATATATTTTTATTTTAGAATTTCACTGTTTAAACCAAGTTGATCTAAGCTTATTTTATTAAGTGTATAATTAATTATAAATATAGAATCCTTTGTTGTTATGATCTGATCGTTATCACAGTCTGCATTTACATAACATGTTGCATTTTCAAGAGGATACTGTACTGAACTTAATAATAATTTATTAATAACAACTATATCAGTCGAATCAACTATACCGTCAAAGCTAACGTCTCCGTACAACGTAGCGTCTACGTCTGTAGGAACGGTTATATCTCCGCCTTCAGCAGCTTTTACAGTTACTTCAACGTAAAGAGGAGATAAGATTATTGATCCATTATTGAAGTCATGGCATTCAAGCTTTATTCGTGTTGAGCCCTCACTTATAGCAGTCATAATACCATTTTCGTCAACTACTACGATATCAGTATCTTCTGAAGTGAATGTTGCATAGCCAATGCCAGAATAATATTTAATTTGTTGGGTATCTCCTATATTTAAAGTATAATTGTCTTCAATAACACTCCAAACAGGTCCGGGTGTTGTTACAGATGTCGTAACAGTCACTGGTGTAGTTTCAACTGGAGTTGTTTCAGCGGGTGTAGTTTCAATTGGGGTTGTTTCAACAGGAGTCGTAGTTGCTTCTGTTGTAGGCTGTGTGGTTTCTTCATCAAATCCTTCTAAAGAATAGGTATTGTATAAATCTGCCGGAATTTCGTCAAGGCTTATACAGTAGTCGCTCTGGTACATTTCTATCAGATCTTCTGCCTTATTAAACTGCGGATTTGACAGGAAGTTATTATTATCTGAGCCTCCGTCATACCAAGGACAGAAATACAGCCAGCCGGCTTTTTCAGAAGTTAAGTTTTCAAGTGTTGGTATGCTGTCATTTTCAGCCATGGCAACCATTTTTTTGCCGTTATACATATTTACGAGATTGTAGAACGTACCGCTTATAGCGCTGTCGTTATGTTTTATTACCGCTTGACCTGTAGACCAATCAGTGCAGTTATATTTATCATATGCCACGATGTCCACATATTCGTCGCCCGGATACCAGTTTGCAGATGTTGAATAAGCGTAACTGTTCCATTCCCAGATAATATTGTGAAGACCGTAATCTTCAGTTAAGGTTTTATATGTAAGCTTCCACAGTTCCTTATAAACAGCAGAACCCGACTTGCCCCACCAGAACCATGATCCTTCTTCACCGCCGCCGCCTTCGGCTTCATGGAGCGGTCTTAGAATAATAGGAATATTTTCATCCTGTAATCTTTTTATTGATGCTGCAAGGGTTTCCAGACACGCCATATAGTACTCATATTCTTTTTCTCCTTCAATTATAGCTTTTGAAGTGTCAAAATCCGAAACATAATTACCGTTGTCATCTTTAACGGAATATGTAGCCTGTGAATAATCAACCTTGTCTCCTACATTGTAGCTGGCGAAATTTTTCGGTACAGTAACGTGCCATGAAGCTGTAATGATGCCGTTTTTGTTTTTTGCCCAATCAATCATTCTGTCTGTGGTACCGTCTTCGCTTCCATATAGAATATTGCATTCGTTTAAATAGTCAAATCCACGGATTGCAGGATAAACGCCTGTTAAATTTTTAATATATTCAAATTCATATTCAAAATCATGAGGACCGTACTTATATATTTCCTGCTGACCTGAAATTATGTGTTCACCATAATTATCAACGAGATAGCTCATCAAACGTTTTGTCTGATCAGTTGCTTTTTTATCGGACAAAGTTTTCGCTACATTAAGATCAGGCATATCAGCACTTTTAACAGTTAGATAATCAAAATAAGTCCAGCCCCAAAAGCTTTCAAGCTGTATTTCGTTCTGACCGGCATTAAGCTTATACATACCGATATCAAGCTCTTCAAATCCATCGTTCATAACGAATCCTATTTGACCCTGATTAACGCCGTTAACGTTTAATTTCTGAACCTTATCTGAACCCATGGTTTGAGGAAGATGATAACATATAGCAAGGTCATACATTCCGGTTTCTTCGACATCGACAGTAACTGTAACAGTTTCGCCTGCGTCTTTCATATAAACGTATTGTCCGCCGCTGGCAGAACTGTCCTCTGTAATTTCCATTGAAGTACCGTTAATTACTCCGTCCTCAAATTCGTATTTGGTACTTGTATCTGCTGTAACCAGATTTGAAATAAGTGAAACATTTGCGGTACATGCAGCGGCAACGGCAGCCGCCATAATTTTTCTTAGAAATTTGTTTTTCAAAATAGTCCCTCCTAAAAAATAATGATTATAAATGCCATAACATTTATAATCATTATACCGTATTTTTAAAAAAAGTTCAATAAATTTTGTGCAAATTAATGAACAAAAAAGTATAAATAAATTTGTATAGTTTTACTATTTAAACTCTTTTAAATCTTTTATAGTACTAGTGAGTTCCTGAATATGATCATTTATATTATCGTCTTCAGTAAGTTCCCAGACAATTTCGTAATAATATTTTGCATTTTTAAATTCAAGCTGTTCTTCCGAACGTTTTGCAAGAAAATATGCTGCTTGAATAACATTTACGGAGGGGCCGGGCTGTATTTTTTCTTCGGTCATCAAGGACATTAATTCAGAACTTGTATGTTTAGGCGGAAGAGAACCCATTCCCAGACAATTAGATATATACTGTAATTCACTTTCATAGAGATCAGGTTTATAGAAAATTCCGCACATTTCCAGTAATGCAGCTGCTTTTATAGGGTCGTTGATTTCTGAAAAATAGTAACTGTAGTTAAAGTAAGCTCTGCCGATCTGTTCTTTAGTTACGGCACATTGCAGCAGTTTGTCACAGGCAAATTTAATACCTTCAGGATTTTTTCGCAGTTTCATAAGTTCAGCATATTGGAGATAAACGTCAGGGTCTACAGGATTAAGTTCAGCTGCACGTTCTATTGCCGCTAAAGCTTCATCATAGCGTCCTTTTTTCATAAGCCCATGACAATACATCCAGTATACTCCGGCAAGGTTGCAGTTAACGGACTTGACTTCCTTTTCAGGTTCATAAAGTTTTGTATAAAGAAGATATTCCAGAGGAGTACCAAAGCTTTTGTATGTAAATTCTGATGTATCATTCCATGCCGGCAGGTTGTTTCTGATTATCTCCTCAAGAATTTTAATTCCGCCGCTGTAGTTTCTGTTATCAAATCTTTTCCTTGCGTTTTCTATTTGTTCGTTTACTTTTTGATTTTCGCTGTCCAGATAATTGTAAAGACTGCTTTCATAGTCTTTTTTGGAAATTTCATAGAGCAGTCTTGCGAGTTCCCGGTTTATTTCCGTACTGTTTTCACTATTCTTGTATTTTTCAGCCTGGTCTTTCAAAAAAGGACCGTCTTTTCTGGGATCGCCAGTAAGCGACTTTTCAATTTCTGCAATTATTTCACTTGTATTCATATTATAAGATTCTCCGTTTCATATTCAGTATAGATTTTATTATAAATGAATCTGCATAATTTGTCAAGTTAGATAAATATTAAATTTGTGCATCTTTAACACTTTTTATTTTATCTCTTGTTCTAAATTTCTGAATGTTGAAGTATCGAAAAAGTCGCTGAGTGTTATTCCAAAACCGTCGCAAAGCATTTTTAGCGTTACAATACCTGGGTTATGACTTTTTCCGTACAAAATATTTTTTATAGTAGATGGTGCGACAGCGGAAGCTGTAGCTAATTTATTAATTGTCATATGTTTCTGATCACACAAAAATAAAATTCTGTTTTTAACAGCTGTATAAGTATCCATTTTTTTGCTCCCTTAAAAAAATTATGAGCTAATTATAGTCTATTATTCTTGACAAAATAGGCTATATATGATACAATATAGTCATAAATTGTTAAATTAGGGGTGAAAAAAATGAATAAACAGAATAACAAAGCGATTGCAGGATTAGTTCTTGGGATAACAAGTTTACTTGCATGGCTTCTTCCGCTATTGGGATATCCTGTTTCTATTGTTGGAATCATTATGGGAGCTTTAGGTAAAAAAAGCGAAAAGAAAAACATTGCAATTGTGGGATTGGTTTTATCTATTATAGGACTGGTACTTACTCTTGGTAATTCAGCATACGGCGTGTATTTAGCGCTTAATGAATTAATGTAAATATTATGGTTGCATCAGTGACGACTATTAAAAATGCCGAAGATATAAATCTTCGGCATTTTTTAGTATGTTTATTTGATTACACATTAAACAGGCGCAAACTGACTGCTGTAAAGATTTGCATAAAAACCGTTTTGCTCAAGAAGCTGTTCATGACTACCCTGTTCTATAACATTTCCGTCTTTCATAACAAGAATAACGTCGGCGTTTTTTATAGTTGAAAGACGGTGGGCGATAATAAAGCTTGTTTTGCCTTTCATTATTTTTTCAAACGCACGCTGTATTCTCTGTTCAGTTCTTATGTCAATACTTGACGTAGCTTCGTCCAGTATGAGCATCGGAGGATCCTTAAGCATAATTCTTGCAATTGAAATAAGCTGTTTTTGTCCTTGGGAAAGTCCGCTGCCCTCTTCGTTGATTACCGTATCATATCCGTCAGGCAGGCGTTTGATAAAGCTGTGGGCATGTACTGCTTTTGCGGCTTCAATAATTTCTTCTCTGGACGCATTTGGTTTTCCATAGGATATGTTTTCCGCTACAGTACCGGTAAACAGCCATGTATCCTGCAATACCATTCCAAACTGTGAGCGCAGACTGGAACGTGTAATATCCTTTGTATCTTTTCCGGATATTTTTATTTTGCCTGAATTTATGTCATAAAATCTCAGAAGAAGATTTATAATAGTAGTTTTTCCGCAGCCTGTAGGTCCGACTATTGCTATTTTTTGTCCGGACTGAACATGAAGATTGAAATTCTGAATAAGCTTTTTTTCAGGAACATATGAAAAATTTACATTTTCCATTGTAAGTGTACCATCACATGATGCAAGTACTTCTTTATTGTTGTCAGGCAGTTCGGAGGGTTCGTCGATTACTGCAAAAACTCTTTCAGCAGATGCAACGGCATTCTGAAGCTCTGTAATAACACCGGATATTTCATTAAAAGGTTTTGTATACTGATTGGAGTATGAAAGAAACGATGAAAGCTGTCCGACTGTAATAACTCCAAGAAAATTCAATGCTCCAATAGCGCTTAACGCTCCGGCAGTACCCACAGCCGCATAAATCAGACCGTTTACAAAACGTGTTGTAGGATTAGTCATTGAGGAGAAAAATACGGCTTTAACTCCGCTTTTTCCCATTTGTGCATTTATTTCAGAGAAGGTTTTTTCAGCTCTTTTTTCATATGAAAATCCCTTTACTATTTTTTGATTTCCCACCATTTCTTCAGTGAAACTGCTCATTTTTCCTCTGAGATTAGACTGCTCTGTAAATGAATCATGACTGAGTTTAGTAATGATTGCGGCGGTAAAGAGGGATATCGGAGTCAAAATAACAACCAGCAAAGCTATTTTAACGTTGATAGAAAGCATAAAAATCAGCGTTCCGAGAATAGTTACAACGCCGCTGAAAAGCTGAGTAAAGCCTTGCAGTAAACCGTCTGAAATTGTTTCAATGTCGTTTACTGCTCTGCCGATAAGCTCGCCCTTTGAACTGTTGTCTATAAATTTCAGAGGTACGGAATTGAGTTTTTCAAAATAATCTGCTCTTATGTCACGAATAGTATTGTACGATAGTTTATTTGTAGAAAGAGAGGTTATCCATTGGAATAGTGCGCTTATCAGAACTGTGACTGCAATAACAATACATATTTTCAGGAGCGCCTCAAAATCAACATTTCCTTTACTGATAATAACATCAACACCCTTACCGATCAGAATCGGTACAAAAAGTGATAGTACAACTCCTATAAATGCGCAGAATATTGCAGAGAAAAGGTGTATTTTATAGGGTTTGGTATATTTAAGTATTCGTTTAAGTGTTTTTATCATTTTAAAAGTACCTCCGTCAGCTCATTTGTGATTTGTAGATTTCTGCATACTCTTCACAGTTTTTCAGAAGTGTTTCATGAATTCCGTATCCTGCTGCTTCTCCGTTGTCAAGAACCAATATATGATTGGCGTTTTGCAGTGTAGTGGCTCTTTGAGAAATCATTATTACAGCCGTATCCTTAAGTTCTGATTCAATTGCTTTTCTAAGAGCAAGGTCTGTAGCGTAGTCAAGGGCGCTCATACTGTCATCTAAAATAACAACAGGCGGATTGCCTACTAATGCTCTTGCAATAGTAAGACGCTGCCGCTGACCTCCTGAAAGGTTTTTACCGCCCTGAGAAATATTTGTTTTTATTCCGTCGGTTAACTTTGAAACAAATTCCCATGCCTGAGCAATTTTCAGTGCCGAAATAATTTCTTGATCTGTGGCGTCAGGTTTTCCCCAGCGCATGTTGTCAGCTATTGTACCTGAAAATAATGCAGCACGCTGAGGGACTATTCCTATGAGTTTTCTCAGTTCTTCCATTGAGTATTTTTTTATATCATTGCCGAAAATTTTAATGTTTCCTGAAGTTATATCATAAAATCTGGGGACTAGATTTGCAAGAGTCGATTTGCCTGAACCGGTACCTCCTATTATACCCAGTATTTCACCTTTTTTCAGAGTAAATGAAATATTATTCAGGGATAAGTCTCCGGCGTCCGGATAGGAAAAACTTACATTTTCAAATTCAACAGCCGGACTGCTGAAATCAAATTTTGTATCAGATCCGTCTGTCATAGACGGCTGTGTATCAAAAACCTCGTTTATTCTTGAAGCAGAGGACGCAGCTTTAGTAAATATTATTACCAGATTTGCAAGCACCACAAGGGCTAAAAGAATCTGAGTCATGTAATTTACAAAAGCTGTAATTTCTCCCTGCGTAAGATACCCTGTATCAACTCGTATACCGCCGAACCAAAGTATGGCAACTATACCGAGGTTCATTATCATAAAAGTAACCGGATTTAAAATTGCCGAAATTTTTCCTGCGATCACCGCATTATCTGAAAGCCTGCCGCTTTCGTTAATAAGTTCTTTTTTTTCTTCCTCTTGTTTTGAAAAAGCGCGTATTACTCGTACACCATCAAGATTTTCTCTTGTCAGCAGAGAAATTTTATCAAGACCTTTTTGTATTTTTTTATACATAGGCACGGTTTTTTTCATTACCCATACTATAATAAGCGTAATTATCGGTGCGGCAATCAGAAAAATAATTGATAGCTTTAAGTCAAGAGTCATTGACATGACCGCAGCGCCGACTATCAGAAACGGAGCGCGTACTGCAAGACGAATAAACATATTTACACCGTTCTGGGCGAGCACGGTATCGTTTGTAATTCGTGTAATAAGAGATGAAGTACCAAATCTGTCGATTTCAGCGTGGGAAAATTTATTTATGTGCTTGTAAAGAGCATCTCTCAGCTCTGTGCCGAAACCGTATGCGCACTTAGCGGCAAAAAACTGGCATGTAAGTGCAAATCCAAGTCCGCATATACCAAGAACAACAATGAGTCCGCTCATTTTCCAGACATAATCCGAATCATTATTTCCTATGCCCTTATCAATAATCTGAGCCATGACTAATGGTACGGCAAGTTCAAAAATTGCCTCAAGAAGTTTGAAAAACGGACCAAGAATAAGTTCCTTTTTATAATGTTTTAAAAAGCGCCTGAGTTTAAACATAGATATAACTCCTTTTATAAATATCATCTTTACTATTTTACACTATATTCTGATTTAATGCAACGTCGCTTTAAAATAATTTGGAAAAAAAGGAATATGTGCGAATAAACGGCTGTTTATGGTCCAAAATAAAATCGGAGGTGTTAAACGTGAAAAAAAATTCCAAATCTATTTTAAACGGCAAAGGTTTTTATATTGCTCTGGCATTAAGCGTTGCTATGGTTGGTGCAGCATGTTATTTTGCATATACTCAGACGGCAAACGATATAGCAGGTCAGCTTGATTCAACTCTTTCCAAAAGCGACAGCAGAGAGGCGGCGGAAGTTAAAACAGACGTGCCAAAGCTTACTACGGCGGAAACCATAGCGGAAGCTATTGTTAAACATACTGAAACAGCGGTAACTGCTGTAAAGGAAACTCAGCCGGAGGAGGACGAAGAAGCGGAAGAAACTGCAAAGCCCGAAGTCAGAAAGCTTGTTATGCCCATTGAAGGAGAAGTTATGAACGAGTTCAGCAACGGAGAGCTTGTTAAGTCTAATACAACCGGAGCATGGCAGACTCATAACGGTGTGGATATTCAAGCTACTCTTGGAGATCCGGTAATTGCGTCAGATTCAGGAACGGTTTCCGCAATTGAGGAAGATCCTCTGTGGGGCGTTACTGTTACAATTGATCATGGCAATGGTATTATTACCAGATACTGCAATTTAAATTCAGGCGTTACCGTTCAGGCGGGACAGCAGATAAGCAGCGGTGAGGAAATAGGAGCAGTAGGCGAGACGGCAGATATTGAAACGTCTGACGAATCGCATCTTCATTTTGAAGTACTGAAAAACGGTTCTTATGTTGATCCTCTTTCAATGATGTAGTAAAATAAAAAATACCCTGTATTAAATAATACAGGGTAAAATTTTATTTTTCTGAAGATTCGACTGCCTGAACAAGCTCTTCATAGGTTGATGAAATATTGGCTATTATCTTTTTGCGTACTACAAAGCCTGTATACTCGCCGTTCTTGACTGCCCAGTAAGTATTGGAATCTTCTCCGGGAACAGGAATATATTCAATTCTGTTAACGGTATTGTTTGAAAGAGTATAGGTTATTGTTATTTCAGGCTCGCCGTCAGGATTCTGATCGTTTTCAATGGATTCAAAGTATGCGTTGTTAAAGGAATTGAAAAATGAAATGAAAAGTGATTTTGTATCGTCATCTGTAAGTTGAGTATCGTTAAGAATGTATTCTTCTTCGTAATTATTTATTTCCATTTCTGCCGTAACTCCGGGCATTTCAACCTTTACCTCCGTAACGTCGTTTATGTCGGCAGAGTAAACGGTAGTGTTCATCATATCCATTGTGTCATATCCTAAAGCGGAGATTTCATTTGATATAAACGTTACGACCTGACCGCTGTCTGTAAATAGACCGTACATTTCATTTTCATTATTTGTATAATCTCCGAAGATTACTTTAGTATGTTTGCTTCCTGCCGTTACTTCAAGAACATATTTTGGATTGTCAAATCCGTACTTTGCATAATCAGATTCTGTACAGTTTTCTGCTACGAAGCTGAAAATTTCATCTCTGGTAGCGTCTGTCAGGAAGTTGGTGATCTGTGTATTGTATACGGACGTATCTTGGTAGGGTTTGATCATGCTCCAGGTGCCGTTTTCATCTTTTTTCATAGAGAAGCGTATGTTTTCATCTTTTTCGGAGCCTTCCCACAAACAGAAGGAATCTATTTCAGCAGTGAAGTAATTGAAAATATATGTTTGTTTAAGATTATTTTTGGTAGCACAGAGAACGGCGCCGGTTGTATAATCTATAAGATATATATTGTCGTCGTTTTCCTTCATTACATAGAAGTTTTCGTATGTAGGCGTGGCATCTCCTATAAAAAGCTTATACGGCGTATCGTCTGCGTATACTGTCAATGTGATAGGATCGTCAAAGCCATATTTAGAAGAATCGGTGTCGTCAAGAATTTTGATTGCGGTAAGATTACAGAAGTTTGAGCATATTGCTGTTATTGCGGTTGAATTTAAATCAAATTCATCAGTATTTGTCAGCTGCCAGTTGGAATCAATATATTCTGCTGTGTAATTTCCGGATTCGTTATGAATATCTACCTTATCAATGGAATTTTCATCAATATTAAAAAGTATGAGCTTATTGGCCTCTTCAGTTTCTTTTTTTGTTTTATTTGAATTAAGATGATCAGCCAGAAAATAAATGCCCAGTGATGCAATTAATACTACAGCCATTATTGCTATGGCTATTTTTATGCGTTTCATTACGAATTTCTCCTTTTAATCCAGATGATTACGCCTGCCGCTGCAACAACAATAGGCGATGCACACAATATAACCAGAATTACGTTTGTATCAGATTCGCTTTCAAGAGTCATATAGTCGTAAGTTTTTTCTCTTGCGGGAATGCCCATGTTTACGTCGCTGTTGTACATCCATGTAATTGTACTGAGGTAAAGGTAAACGGGAACAATAGCGTAATCTTCCTGAAGATGTTCATCGTCAATAAATTCCGCATTACCCATAACGACCATTTTTGAATTGTTTCTTGTTGGGTCTTCAGAATATGCGGCAAGGTAAAGAATACCGCTTATATCCTCAGGATCTACTTCAGGACCTCCGTATGATTCGCCGTATGCCGAATCATATGTTTCAATAAGAGGACAGATATTCAGATTGCTGTAATTGTCGCCCTGATACTCAAAAAATGAACGTGATTCCGGCATATAAGGAATAAGCGAGTTTTCTTCAATAAGTGCGGAAGTAAGATCCGTCAGATTTTCATTTTCTTTCTTCATGTCTGTAATATCTACCAGATTTACCATTATTTCATACTTGTCTCCTGAAACATGTTTTGAAGAATCTGTTTCATAAACACGATTATAATCCATACCGAGACAGTATTCATGCATAAGCTCCAGAATGTTTTTATATTCGGTATCGTCTCCGTTAGGGGAGAGAAGCAGCGATAAATTTCCGCCTTTGTCCATGTAATCGTCAATTTTCTGTTTTTCATCGTCAGTTATATCTTTTTTCGGAGCCGGCACAATAATTATAGCCGCATCGTCCGGTACTGCTTCTTCAGTTGTAAGATTTAATTCTTTTGCTTCGTAGTTATAATTTTTAAGATTTTTTCTAAAACTTGTATAGTTGTCGTCGATGGATTTTTCTCCGTGTCCGGTAAGGAAATAGACAGAAGGGACTTCGCCTTCAACTACGGACTTAATAGCGCCAGTTATATAATTTTCACCTTGAAAATAAGCGTTTTCAGCAATAAAGTTTCCTGACGAATCATAGTCGCCCTCATATACGTACATGGAAGTGCCGGGAATACGCTTTATTATATCTCCGCATTTTACGACGATATCACCCGATTTTATATTGAGATAGCCGCTGGGGTTAAGCTCGTTTACAATATCCGGATTTGTATCGGGATCAATATCTATAAAGTTGATATTTTCATATTCGGCATACTGATCCATCATAGTGGTAAATGCGATCATTTCATCGTCTTCTCTTACCTTATCCATTTCCATAAGCAGATATAAGTCAACCTTTTTATCCAGCTTTTCAAGATAATTTTTTGTTGTACTGCTCAGACTGTAAAGTTTATTAGGCGTCATATCCATTTTAACGTCAAGAAAAGAAGCTGCTACATTTATTAATATAACTGCTATCAGGAGCATTACAGCAAATATCCACGCTATAGTGGTAAATTTTGCATTCTTTTTTGATTTTTTTGTACTCATTTATATTACCCCCTGCTCCAGCGTCTTTTTTCAACGGAAATAATGGTGAATCCGACAAAAAGCACTGTTGATGTTATAAAGAATATCAGATCAGCTATGCTGAAAAGTCCCTGAGAGAAAGAAACAAATCTTTCCTGAGTTGAAAAGCTTCCGATAATTTGTGCAGCCTTAGGAAGATTTGTAAATAATCCGCTGTCTTTGAAATTATCAATAAATATAAGTATAATCATAGCGCCTTCTCCAAGAATACCGGCAATAATAGGACTTTCAGTAAACGACGACATAAGCATTCCTACTGCAATGCAGACAAGTCCCCAAAGGAAAAATCCCAGATAACCGCAGATCAGACTAGACCAGATTACTTCGCCTGTAAGAACAGTAATGAGGGGATAGAACAGTGTAAGCACAAGCATCATAAGAAATACGGTTGAAACAGCTAAAAATTTGGCAATTACAATCTGGAAAACATTTAAAGGACTGGTCATCAGCAGAACTTCTGTTCCGCTTTTTCTTTCGTCGGCAAAGGTTCTCATTGTCAGCATAGGAATCAGCAGGATAAAGTAAAAGAAATTATTGTAGAAAACGTTGGGAAAAGAAAATTTAAACTGATGTCCGGAAAGATTTGAAATACCGTTTATAAAGCTGAGTGAAAATACCAGCAGGAAAAGTGCGGCAATAATGTACGCAAACGGCGAACAGTAATAGGAACGAAGCTCCTTTTTATATAGTGAAAACATATTATTCATCCTCCTTTTCGGAAAAATCCTCGCTGTAATAAGGATTGTCCGAATCCATTTCATTAAGAAGATCCTTAAGACCTTTCTTCTTCGGAGCCTGTGCGGTTAATTTTACAAAAACTTCCTCAAGATCCGGTTTTTCGCTCTTTACTTCGTCAATGACAAAGTCTTTTTTTATCAGAGCCGTCATAATATTTTTTCTGACTTCGTCTTTTTCAATTTCTATTTTATATGTATAAATTTCCGGTTCTTCAAAAGTAATATCGTTGATATCGGATACTCCAGGTACTTTTTTTATACATTCTGAAACAGCGTCCTTGCCGCCTTCGATTTTCATAATAAGTACGGTAGAAGTTCCCAGACTGTTTTCAAGGTTTTTAATACTGTCCACTGCTCTGATTTCACCGTGACTGATAATAACTACTCTTTCACATACAGCCTGAATTTCGGCAAGGATATGAGAACTTAATATAATAGTATGGTCTTTTTTCAGGGACTTGATAAGATTTCTGACTTCAATTACCTGATTGGGGTCCAGACCTACCGTAGGTTCGTCGAGAATAAGATATTTCGGATCTCCCAGAAGAGCCTGAGCAAAGCCGACACGCTGCCTGTAGCCTTTAGAAAGGTTGCGGATAAGCCTTTTTTCGACATCCTTAATTTTCAGTTTTTCCATAGCGGATTCTACCTGCTGGTTTCGTTCGTTTCTTTTAACTCCTTTAATGCCTGCGACGAATTTCAGGTATTCCTTTACTTTCATATCAAGGTATACAGGCGGAATCTCTGGAAGATAACCTATCATTTTTTTTGCTTCCGAGGGATTTTCGGAAATATCCAGACCGTTTATAGTCACTGTACCGCTTGTAGACGGCAAAAACCCCGTAATAATGTTCATTGTAGTTGATTTTCCGGCGCCGTTAGGTCCGAGGAATCCCAGAATTTCGTTGTCGTTGACCGTAAAACTAAGGTTTTTGACAGCGGCATTGCGACCGTAAAACTTCGTAAGATTTTTTATTTCGATCATTTATATACCATGCCTTTCATAATTTATCGGATAAGCTCCGTTGGATTTTTTAGAAATTAAAACCCTTTATTAAATGTGGTTATACACCTAAACATTATCCCAGAAAAATGTTAATAAAGTATTAACAAATTGTAACTATATTATTAACGTTTGTGTATTTTCCCCAAAAATTTCAAGTCTGATAAGAATATTCTAAAATAAAATTGTGAAATGCCTGTGAAGAATTATTGTAAATGGAATGAAGAGTATAAAAACAATATTAAAAATTATATTATATTAACAAAAAAATAAAGCGAATATCGGCGGTGTTGGCAAAATTAACAAAAGAAAATCTTTCAGTCTGTGCAAGTATACAATTTTTCTTTTTTGTCTTTTGAGATTTTAGTTAAAGTGTTGACATTTGAAAACTGTTGATTTATAATATGATTATGAAATTTTATAGCGCAATTCGTGACGTTTTGTGACAAAGCTGTAAAATTTAAGCTGATAAAATGTGGCGAATCGGCTTAAAATTACGAAACGATATTTTTATATTGTAAAACCATTTCAAAATGAGAGGGGAAATAGTGATGATTCTTAAAAAGAAGAAAGCTGTTATTGCAGCGATTCTTTCAGCAGCACTTACAGCTAGTGCTGTTATGCCGACAGTTTCAGCCGGCACTAGAACCAAAGAAGAAGCGTACGGCGATTCAACTTACGCTCAGAGATTCCTGTCGTTGTATGATGACGTTATTACAAACGGTGAAGAAAACGGCTATCTGAGTTCTAAAAATAAGGCTTCAGGCGGTTTCGGCGTTCCTTACCATGCAGTTGAAGAACTTATTATTGAAGCTCCTGACTACGGTCATGAAACAACTTCAGAAGCTATGTCATACATCGTTTGGATGGCAGCTATGAGAGACTACATTTCTCGTAAGGACGGCGTTACTAAAGAAGACGGCAGCGCTGTTGACCAGACAAACGATCTTGCTAAAGCTTGGAAAACAATGGAAATCATGATTCCGGCCATCGGCGGTTACGGCACTCAGTCTACTTCAGACGGAATCAGTATTATGGATAAGACAGAGCTTAGTGCGACATATTCAGAAGAATGGGATACTCCTGAGACTTATCCGACAGCTATGCATACGGGTAACAACGGTATAAACCCAATTCATTCTCAGTATGCAAGTATTTACAGAAGCGATAAGGGTCTTTATCTGATGCACTGGCTGGCTGACGTTGACGACTGGTACGGATACGGCGGCGGCAATGGTAAATTTACATTTATCAATACATTCCAGCGTGGCGCGCAGGAATCCTGTTGGGAAACAGTTCCGCACCCTTGCGTAGAAGATCTTCAGTACGGTATGAAGGGTACAAGAGGTCTTAAAGGTATCTTTAATACAGATGAAAAGGTTTCAGAACAGTATGCATATACAAATGCGCCTGACGCTGAAGACCGTGCTATTCAGGCTGTTTACGCTGCTAACAGATGGGGCGTAGGCGACAGTTCAATTTCAGCTCTTGCCGGTAAAATGGGTGACCAGCTGAGAAATAACATGTTTGATAAGTATTATAAGAAGATAGGTTGTCAGGATGAGTGGAACACGGCTAACAGCTATGAAGGCGCTCACTACTTGATGTCATGGTATACTTCATGGGGCGGTACAACTAGAAGTGATCAGGGCGCTTGGGCATGGCAGATCGGTGCCAGCCACTGTCACGAATTCTATCAGAACCCGCTTGCTGCTTATGCTCTTCTTGAAGATGATGATTTGAGAAACGGTATGAAGACGGGTAACCAGGCAATTAAGGATTACACAACATCACTTCAGAGACAGCTTGAATTCTATCTCTGGCTGCAGTCAGCTAATGGACCTATTGCCGGCGGTGCTACAAGTTCATGGCACGGCAGATATCTGAAATATGAATATCTTGCAGATGTAGATAAAGAATATATTGAAAAGTATGGTACAAATATTCCTACAACTTTCTATAATATGGCTTATCAGGAACACCCTGTATATGCTGACCCAGGTTCAAACCACTGGATTGGTAACCAGGTATGGGCAATTCAGCGTCTTGCAGAGCTTCGTTATGTAATTAAAACAGGTAATACAAATTCTTATGTTGAAGCAGTTAAGCTCCAGCAAGTGAAAAATGGTACTCCTACAGAAATGACAATAGAAGAAGCTCTTGATGCTATTCTTGACAGATGGGTTGAATGGTTCGTTAACGAAGTTGAACTTTATGATGACGGTTCATATACAATTCCTGCTACATTAGACTGGTACGGTCAGCCTAAGACATGGACCGGAACATATGATCCGGAGGCTAACAGTGATTTGACATGTGAAGTAACAGCACGTGGAACTTCTGACCTCGGCTGTGTATCCTCACTTGCTAATACACTTATTTACTATGCTAAGAGCAATGATGTTGACTCTGAAGCAGCTTATAAGGACAGCGACAAGGTTGCAGAAAAGGCTCTTTATCTTGCTCATGAACTTCTTGATCGTGAATGGAATCTTGGACGTGATGATATCGGTCTGTCTATTGCAGAAACAAATGGAAGCATGGTAAGACTGTTTGAACAGGATGTATGGGTACCTACAAATTATAATGGTACAATGCCTAATGGTGATACAATTGCTAATGGTGCTACTTTCTTAAGTATCCGTTCACAGTACCTCGGCGATAATAAGGATGGTACAAACAACAGCGCAAATGTTAAGTATGGTACAAGTACAGAAATTGACGGTAAATACTACACTGACAACAGAGGCTATGTTGCTAAATTCAAGGAAGCTTATGATTCTGTCGGAGGTGCAAATGCATCAGCAGCAGATAAAGAAGAAGCTATGAAGACTGTTGAACTTAATTATCATAGATTCTGGCATGCAGGCGATATTCTTATTGCTCTTGGTACAATGGCTGATCTTTATCCGGATGTTGTTCCAGATAAGTCTAATGATGATGAACTTTCAGTTGAAAAGGATGTTATTGAAGTTGAAGTTGGTGAAACTGATACTATTAAGCCTAACAAGGATGGCTGTACTTTTGAATCAGCAGATCCTTCAATCGCAACTGTAGATGAAAACGGTGTTGTAACAGGTGTTGCTAAAGGTGAAACTACTATTACTGTAACATTGGGTGATGAAACAGTTGAAGTTAAGGTTATTGTAACTGATGGATCTACAATTCCTACAGAAAGCTTTAATCCAGATGATCTTATGTATGGAGATGCCAATGTTGACGGGACTGTTGACTCAGCAGATATAGTTGTTCTTAACAAGTATCTCCTTAGTGAAGCACAATTCCCGCTTAAAAATGCAAAGGCTTATGAACAGGCACAGACTGTTTATGATGATGAAATTGACACAAAGGATGCAGTAGCTATTATTAATTATGTTCTTGGACTTATTGATATGGATGATTTAGGTCCTGCAAGATAATAAGGTTTTTCATTTTAATTCCTTTTTTATAATTCCTATTTAATCCCTGAAAACCGGTCTTTAATAAAAGACCGGTTTTTTTCTTTTTTTACTTGATTTCTTTATTCAGGAATGCTATAATAAAATAATAGTATATTGTGAACAAATGTATGGGAGGATAATTTTGTGATTCGAAGTATGACAGGTTATGGACGCGAACAGAGAATTATTGATCAGCGTGAAATAACAGTTGAAATAAAATCGGTAAATCATAGATATTATGAATTTACTGCCCGTGTACCAAGAATATACGGCTTTATTGAGGAAAAACTTAAATCGTATATAAAAGATAGTATTTCAAGAGGTAAGGTTGAAGTAAATGTAACTATAAATAATTTAAATGGAAAGGAAGCAAATATTAATGTGGACAAATTAATGGCGGCTGGGTATATAAATGCATTAAAAACCGCTAATAGTGAACTTAATTTGACCGACGACATAACACTTTCTACATTAATAAAGTTTTCGGATATTTTCAATGTACAGAAAGTTGCTGAAGATGAAGAAAAGATTTGGGGGGATGTTTGCAGTGTTGCAAAAGACGCATTGGCAAAATTTATTGAAATGCGTCAGAAAGAAGGAGAACATCTGAAGGAAGATCTGATAGAAAAAATTAGAAATAATGAAGAAATACTTGAAATAATTGAACAAACGGCTCCTCTTACAGCGGAAAATTACCGGAGTAAATTATATGCAAAACTAAAAGAAGTGTTGGACGATACAAATATTGACGAGCAGCGAATCTTGACTGAAGCTGCGGTTTTTGCCGAAAAAATTGCTATAGATGAAGAAATTGTAAGACTGAAAAGTCATATGAAACAATTCAGAGAACTTCTTGAAACAGATGAACCTGTTGGAAGAAAACTTGATTTTCTTGTTCAGGAAATTAACAGAGAAATTAATACTATCGGTTCTAAGGCACAGAATCTCGAAATTACAAAGTGTGTTGTAAATATGAAATCTGAGTCGGAAAAAATAAGGGAACAGATTCAGAATATAGAATAGAGAGGTTATCATGCAGCTGATAAATATAGGGTTTGGAAATATGATATCTTCTTCAAAGCTGGTGGCAATTGTAAGTCCGGAATCAGCTCCGATAAAGCGTATTGTCCAGGAGGCAAGGGATACCGGACATCTGGTTGACGCTACTTACGGACGAAGAACAAGAGCTGTAATTATTATGGACAGCGACCATATAATTTTATCTGCAATTCAGCCGGAAACGGTCGCAGCAAGACTTGACGAGGAGGAACAGCCTGAAGATGAATAAGGGATTAATGATTGTGGTATCAGCTCCTTCCGGTTGCGGAAAGGGAACTGTTTTAAATGAAATTTTAAAGGATAAAAATTTTTATTATTCAGTTTCTGCAACGACAAGAGCGCCAAGGGAAGGCGAAGCGGACGGAGTGAATTATCATTTTATCACCAAAGCTGAATTTGAAAAGCTAATTGCTGAAAACGGCATGCTCGAATATGCAAAATACTGTGATAATTATTACGGTACACCAAAGGAAATACTTGAGAAAAAAATGAATGAAGGTATAGACGTTATACTTGAAATAGAAGTGCAGGGGGCAATGCAGGTCAAGAGACTTTGTCCTGAAGCAGTATTTATTTTTATAGCTCCGCCGTCGATCGCCGAGCTTGAACGTCGTTTGAAAAAACGAGGTACAGAATCAGATGAGATTATTGCAAAAAGAGTTTCGGAAGCTGCCGGAGAGATCAGGCAGGCTGTAAATTATGATTATGTTGTTGTAAATGCAGCGCTTGAAGACGCTGTTGAAGATTTTAAAACAATTGTTAAAGCAGAAAAATTAAAAACTGCTTATTCTGAAAATTTAATTAATGAGGTGCTTGAAAATGCTTAGACCAGCTATTACACAGTTAATTTCTAAAAATGACAGTTACTATTCCTTGGTAATAGGAGTAGCCAAAAGAGCAAGAGAAATTGCAGACGAACTTGCAGAGGAAAAGAAAACTCTTGAAGAAAAACCGGTCAAGACAGCTGTTGAAGAATTCGCAGCAGGAAAGTATAAAATTCTGGAATATAAGCCGTCAGATAACGATGAAAATTGATTTTAATGGAGGCGCTTGAGGTTTGTATACTAAACTGAAAGCACTTGTTGCCGTAAGTGCAGCGTCAATTTCCTTTGATAAAGCTTTTTCGTATCTTATTCCGGAATCTCTTGCTGAAAAAGCAGTTCCGGGAGTAAGAGTTTTTATACCTTTTGGTAAGGGAAACAGAAAAAGAGTCGGATTAATTCTTAGAGTTGAAAAACTTGAAGAGCATGAAAAAAAGCTTAAACCGATTATTTCCGCTGCGGATAACTTTCCTGTTCTCAATGATGAAATGCTTGATATGGTAGATTGGCTTCGGGAAAATACTTTCTGTACCTATTTTGACGCAGTCAGGACTATACTTCCTTCCGGAATGAATATTAATATCAGAGAGAATTATACTTTGAATCAAAATTGTATTGACATTAGTCTTACGGATAAGGAAAATAAAGTTCTTGATTTTCTTCGTGAAAATATTGATACCAATAATGCGGCAGAGGAAGTAAAAGCTCAGGGAAACGGTTTGATTCTGGAATCATTGATATCGAAAGGTATTTTGCAATATGAACTGACCGGAAAGCAGAATGTGGGAGACAGCAGTATAAAAATGTTGGAGCTTACTGAAAGCTATAAAAAATCTCCGGAAAGCTTTAAACTTACTGTAAAGCAGAAAATGCTTGCGGATATTTTAACGGATCATGATGAAATTTCCGTAAAAGAGGCTTGTTACCTATGCGGTGTGGGGACGTCTGTTGAAAAAAAACTGGTTGAAAAAGGCGCTGCAAGAGAATATGATTATGAAGTATTCCGTACTGTAAATATCGGAATGAATGACAGTCGTTCTATCAATGCGATCGTACTGACCGATGAACAGCAAAAAGTGTTTGAAAGAGTCAGCCAACAGATGCATACAAGTAATCCTCATTGTTTTCTGCTTCACGGAGTTACAGGCAGCGGAAAAACTTCAGTGTTTGAAAAGCTTATCGGAGAGTGTATTTCTTTGGGGAAACAAGCTGTTTTGCTTATTCCTGAAATTTCTCTTACTCCTCAGACTGTACGCAGGTTTCGGGAGCTGTTCGGAGAAACGGTTGCAGTTATTCACAGCAGTTTGTCTTTGGGACAGCGTATGGACGAGTATAAAAGAATAAAACGTGGTCTGGCAAAAATTGCAGTCGGAACACGCAGCGCAGTTTTTGCTCCCTTTGAAAATATAGGCCTGATTATTGTCGATGAAGAAGGGGAACGCTCCTATAAATCTGACAGTGCGCCAAGGTATAATGCTATAGATGTGGCAAAAAAAAGATGCCGTACTCATAATGCGGTTTTGCTGCTGGCATCGGCTACGCCTTCTATTGAAAGTTATTATTATGCGCAGAAAGGTATTTATGAGCTTCTTGAAATGAAAAAGCGCTATTCGGGGACTGTTCTTCCTCATGTCGGTATCGTTGATATGAACGAGGAAAGATATGACGGTAACGCTTCGGAATTTAGCAATATCCTGATAGATGAAATAAATGAAAATTTAAATAATCACGAGCAGACAATACTTCTTCTTAACAGAAGAGGATATCATACAATTATAAGCTGCAGTGACTGTCATAAGCCTGTTTACTGTCCGAATTGCAGTATTCCTATGACATATCATAAGATAAACAATACGCTTATGTGTCATTACTGCGGTCATAGTCAGCCGCCGGTTGAAAGCTGTCCGGAGTGCGGAAGTACAAGGTTGAAACAGATGGGATTTGGTACTCAGAAGCTTGAGGAGCAGTTAAGTAAACTTTTTCCTCAGGCTCGTATACTGCGAATGGACGCTGATACCACTATGTCAAAATATTCTTATGAAAGGAATTTTAAGGATTTCGGGCAGGGAAAATATGATATAATGATAGGTACGCAAATGATAGGCAAGGGACTGGATTTTCCAAATGTTACTCTTGTTGGTATTTTATCTGTGGATAAAGCTCTTTATGCCGGAGATTTCCGAAGCTACGAAAGAACCTTTTCCCTGGCGGCTCAGGTTGTGGGCAGATGCGGAAGAGGAGAAAAGTCCGGCAGAGCGTATCTCCAGACATTTATGCCAGACCATTATGTACTGAATCTTGCGGCAAAGCAGGATTATGAGGCATTTTACAAAGAGGAAATTTTAATAAGAAAAGCATTGCTTTTTCCGCCAGTATGCGATATCTGCGTACTGGGGATAAACAGTGAAGACGATGAAAAGGCAAAAAAAGCGTCTGAAGAAATTCTTGAAATTATAAAAAAGTTGGTGAAAAACGGCGTTAATTTCCCTTTGAGAGTTTTAGGACCTGTAAAATGCTCCTACGGAAAAATAAACGGTAAGTTTCGGTACAGACTGATTTTAAAATGTAAAAATACATATGATTTCAGAAATTTTATTAGGGATATATTGTCTGAAACAGGACATGCAAAGGAATTTAATAATGTTAATGTTTTCGCTGATATTAACGGTGATATCGGCATATAGTATATAGCGGAGGAAATTATGGCACTTAGAAAAATTGTAACAAAAGAAGATCCGATTTTAAGAAAAGTCTGCAAGCCTGTTGATGTTTTTGACGAAAAGCTGGCTCGGCTTATTGACGATATGATGCAGACTTTAAAAAAAGCGCAGGGAGTGGGTTTAGCTGCACCACAGGTTGGATTTCTCAAAAGAATTTTTATTATGGATCTTGGAGACGAAATGATTGAATGCGTTAATCCAGAAATTATTAAAACAGGAGGAAAGCAGAGAGTAGTGGAGGGTTGTCTTTCTTGTCCGAACGATTGGGGATATGTTACCAGACCTAATAAGTGTAAGCTTAGGGCACAAAACAGATACGGTGAATATTTTGAAATGAATCTTAAAGAACTTGGTGCGCAGTGTGCATGTCATGAAAACGATCATCTTGACGGCAAGTTGTTTGTTGATATAATAGAAGAAAGGGTACAACCGGAGGAGGACAAGTAGATGAAAATTGTTTTTATGGGAACTCCGGATTTTGCAGTACCGTGTCTGAAAGCGCTTGTGGAAAACGGTCATGAAATACCGGCAGTTTTCACTCAGCCGGACAGACCTAAAGGCAGGGGATATAAAATGATACCACCGCCGGTAAAAAAGTGTGCGGAGGAATATAGTATACCGGTATTTCAGCCTCTTTCATTACGTAAAGGCGAGGACGCTGAAAAGTCAATGACAGCTCTAAGAGAGATTTCTCCTGAACTTATTATAGTTGTTGCATACGGTCAGATTCTTCCCAAGGAAGTACTTGAGCTTCCGAAATACGGCTGTATAAATATTCATGCCTCACTTCTTCCTGAATACAGAGGAGCGGCTCCTATTCAGAGATGTATTCTTGACGGTAAAACCAGAACGGGAGTTACTTCAATGATGATGGAGGAAGGTCTGGATACAGGCGATATGCTCATAAAGAAAGAACTTGAGATAGGAAAGAACGAAACGGCGTCTGAGCTTCATGACAGATTGTCAGAAATGGGTGCAGAGGTGCTTCTGGAAACTGTAAAAGCAGTGGAAAACGGAAGTCTTTCACCTGTAAAACAGGACGATTCACTTTCTACCTATGCTAAAATGATAACAAAGGATATGAGCGCTCTTGATTTTTCAAAGCCTGCTGAAGAGATCCATAACATAATCAGAGGAATTACAGGGTTTACCATTTTGGACGGAAAACGTCTTAAGGTTTACAGAAGCCGAGTTATGGGAGAAAGCGTAAACGAGTCCGGAACTGTTGAAGATCCCGATAACTTTACCGTGGTATGCGGGGACGGAAAATGTGTTGAGTTTACCGAAGTTCAATATGAGGGCGGCAAACGAATGAGTACAGAAAACTTCCTGAGAGGAAGAAAACTTGTAAAGGGACAAAAGCTGGGGTAAGGAAAGGAATTATTATGTTTTTTTATAATTATTACTGGCTTGCACTGATACCGCTTGTTATTGCAATGATAGCATCGGCGAATGTAAAATCAACCTACTCTAAATACGAAAAAATCAAAAACGGAAGAGGTCTGACAGGAGCTATGGCGGCAAGGCAGATCCTTGACGCAAACGGTCTTTATAATATTAGGATCGAGTACGTGGCAGGTCAGCTTTCCGATCATTTTGACCCACGATCAAATGTTGTTAGACTTTCTGATTCAACTTATAACAGTACTTCCGTTGCGGCAGTAGGAGTTGCGGCTCATGAAGTGGGACATGCAATTCAGTATGCAAAGGGATATGCTCCCATGAAGTTGAGAAGCGCCATAATTCCACTTACAAATATAGGTTCTTCTCTTTCTTATCCTCTGGTTTTTATTGGACTGATTATGGGAAATTCATATATGTCCGACTTTTTTGTAAATGCCGGAATAATACTTTTTCTTACAGTTGTTGTTTTCCAGTTTGCGACTTTGTTTGTGGAATTTAATGCAAGCTCAAGAGCTATGAAAACTCTTGAAACCGATCATATACTTGAAGGAGATGAGCTTTCTATGTCAAGAAAGGTTCTGACTGCCGCTGCCCTTACTTATGTTGCGGCATTGTTTACAGCGATCATGAATCTTATTAGACTTTTAATGATGGCGTCAAATAGAAACAGGCGGAATTAATGGATAATGCAAGATTACAGGCAGTAAAACTGCTGGGAAAAACATTTTCTAAGGGAGGATATTCAAATATTCTCCTTGATAAAACTTTGTCTGAAACTTTAATGGGTGAAAAGGATAAAAACTTTTGTGCCGCTTTATACTATGGAGTTTTAGAACGAAGAATTACTCTTGATCATATTATTACGGGATATAGCCGTATGAAGCTTTCAAAGCTTCGTCCGGAAATACTTAACATTCTCAGAACCGGAATTTATCAGCTTAAGTTTATGGATAATATTCCTGACAGTGCGGCGGTGAATGAGAGCGTAAATATTGCTAGAAAGTTAAAGCTGGGCAGTCTTTCGGGATTTGTTAATGCGGTTTTGAGAAATTTTTTAAGGGACGGCAAACAGATTAAGTATCCGGAGAATAAGACGGAAAAACTATCGGTGGAATATTCGTCTCCTGAATGGCTGGTCAATTTGCTTTTGCAAAATTACTCTGAAAATCAGGCAGTTTCACTTCTTAAAAGTTCAGTTGAAAAACCGCCTGTAACCGTCAGGCTCAATAATCTGAAAGGTGAAACATCACAAATACTTGAAAGGCTTTCGGACTTTTCTCCTGAAAGTACGGTAATTGATGGGTGTTATAAAATCAGCTACGGTGATGTTACTAAAATACAGGCTTTTAAGGATGGTCTTTTCCATGTACAGGATATTGCTTCTCAGCTTTGCTGTATGGCTTTGAATCCTAAAGAGGGAGAAACTGTACTGGATCTGTGTTCTGCTCCCGGTGGGAAGGCGTTTACTCTTGCAGAGCTTATGAATGATAAAGGCAGAATATTAGCTTTTGATATTCATGATAACAGAGTAAAGCTTATTAAAAATGGTGCTGAAAGACTTGGAATAAGCTGTATTGAAGCTAAAACAGGTAATGCTTCGGTTTTTGATGAGAGAATTCCAATGGCAGACAAAATTTTGTGCGACGTACCATGTTCCGGTCTTGGAGTTATAAGACGCAAGCCGGAAATTAAATATAAAAACTTTGAGGAATTTGAAAGACTTCCGGAAATTCAGTATAAAATATTGGAAAATGCAGTAAAATATTTAAAACCGGGCGGAGAACTTGTTTATTCAACATGTACTGTTAATCCTGTTGAAAATGTTCGGGTTATTGATAGATTTTTAAAGGAATATAAAAATTTTAAGGGAGTAAAATTTCTTGAGGAGCTGGGCATACCATTTGGTGATTATAAAGTAACACTTTTTCCGGAAAACCTTAACAGTGATGGATTTTTTATTTCTAAAATAAAAAGGACGGAATAAATTTGGAAAAAACAGATATTTTATCCCTGACTCTTCCGGAGCTTGAATTGGAAATGATCAAGTTGGGAGAGAAAAAATTCAGGGCAAAACAGATTTTTCAGTGGCTGCATGTTAAGCAGATAAGGGATTTTAGTGAAATGAGTAATATTTCATTGGAATTACGCACAAAAATCAGTGGGCATTTTTATTTAAAATCACTAAATATGGTAAGAAGGCTTGAATCTTGTATAGATAATACTGTAAAATATCTATATGGGCTTTCAGATGGTACATTTGTTGAAACAGTTCTTATGGAATATAACCATGGACTAAGTATTTGCGTGTCCACTCAAGTGGGTTGCAGAATGGGTTGTAAGTTCTGCGCATCAACAATAGCAGGATTTGAAAGAAACCTTGAACCGTCGGAGATACTTTTGCAGATTTATGAAACTCAGAGAGATAGTGGGAAACGTATATCAGGAATTGTTCTTATGGGTATAGGTGAGCCGCTTGATAACTATAAAAACGTTATTAAGTTTCTGGAGCTTGTTTCTGCTCCTGAGGGATTCGGACTGAGTCTGAGACACGTTACTCTTTCAACATGCGGAATAGTTCCGAAAATTAGGGAGCTTGCGGATTTAAAGCTTGGACTTACCTTGTCTGTTTCGCTTCACTGTCCCGATAATGACGGCAGAAGTGAAATAATGCCTGTAAATAAAGCCTATAATTTAACAGAACTTATAGAGGCTGCAAAGGAATATGTCCGAAAGACCGGACGACGTGTAACCTATGAATATGCGGTTATTGACAATGTGAATTCTTTTAAAAAGGACGCTGAAAAGCTTGCTCACCTTATAAAGGGAATAAACTGTCATGTTAATCTGATACCGGTTAATTCCGTAAAGGAAAGAGATTACAGGTCAAGCCGTGAATCGGCATTGAAGTTTCAGAAATATCTGACTGATCTGGGCATTAATGCAACTGTTCGCAGAACTTTGGGCAGTGATATTGATGCGGCATGCGGTCAGTTAAGACGTGAAGCAGCAGGAACAGAATAAAGAATAAGAGGTGAAAAATATTGAAGTATGTCAGCGCTACTGATATAGGACTTGTCAGGGAAGAAAATCAGGATATGGTAAAGGTAGAGGAGTTTTACGGTAATTTGCTTGCCGTTGTCTGTGACGGAATGGGCGGAGAACGCTCCGGACAGGACGCCAGCCGTATTGCCATAAAGGAATTTTTTGACCGTTTTGATGCGGGATATTCGCCCTATCTTGAAACTATAGGAGTAAGACAGCTTATGACAGCCTCAGTATCTGCTGCCAACTCAGTAATATATACAACAGCAAGAATGAATTACAGAAGCTTCGGAATGGGTACTACTTGCGTAGCGGCTTATATAGACAGTAAATATATTTATATATTGAATGTGGGCGACAGCCGAGCGTATTATATGGACGAAAGCGGTTTGCATCAGATAACCTCGGATCATACATTGGTAAATATGCTTCTTATGCAGGGAAAAATAGAGCCTGACGAGGTGCATACTCATCCTAAAAGAAATATGCTGACTAAAGCTGTCGGCGTTGAAAAGATAATAAAACCGGATTTTTTCCGAATGAAACGTGAGGATAAATTTACGCTGCTTTTATGTTCTGACGGATTGTCAGGCTATTGCAGCGACAGTGAGATTTTTGAAATAATAAAATCGACTCCTTTAGAGGAAGTCAATAGTGCGCTTATTGACCTTGCACTCAGCAAGGGCGGACGTGATAACATAACCCTTGCAGTAATAACAGACTGATATAAACAGGAGTGTGAAGAATTTAATGGATAAGAACATTGGAAAGAAACTTGACGGACGCTATGAGATTATTGAGCTTATCGGCGAAGGCGGAATGGCGGACGTTTATAAGGCAGTTGATATTGTAGATAACAAAACTATAGCGGTTAAGATTTTGAAAAAGGAATTTGCTGAAAATGAAGAATTTTTAAGAAGATTCCGTAATGAATCCAAGGCTATAGCAGTTTTGTCTCACCCTAATATTGTAAAAATTTATGATGTGGGATTCTCAGAAAAAATACAGTTTATTGTTATGGAGTATATTGACGGTATTACTCTTAAAGAATATATGGAAAATGAGCGTGTATTAAGCTGGAAGGACGCTGTGCATTTTGTAACACAGATTCTCAGGGCGCTTCAGCATGCTCATGAACGAGGTATTGTACACAGGGATATCAAGCCTCAGAATATAATGATGTTTACAGACGGTACTATTAAGGTCATGGATTTCGGTATTGCAAAATTTGCCCGTGAAGAGGGAAAAACTGCGACCGACCAGGCTATAGGGACTGTTCACTATATAAGTCCGGAACAGGCAAGGGGAGATGTTACTGACGCTAAAAGCGATCTTTACTCCGTAGGAGTTATGCTTTATGAGATGTTGACAGGTCAGAAACCTTTTGATACTGATAATCCTGTTTCGATTGCAGTTATGCATATGCATAATATTGCAGAGCTGCCAAGACGTATTAATCCGGATATTCCTACTCCGTTGGAGGAAATTATCGTTCATGCTATGGAAAAAAATCCCGATGACAGATATCAGACGGCTGTTGAAATGATGAGGGATATTGACCGTTTCAAGGCGGATCCTGATGTAAAATTCGGTTATATTACACGCAGTCAGGATACTGACGCACAGACCAGATATTTTGCAGCTGTAAACGACGCTCCTGAAGAAACGTATAACGATAATGATTACATGCAGCCGCCTGATGATACTTATGATCAGAATGATATTTATGAAGATACTTATGATGAGGATTATACCGATTTTGAAGAAGATGAGAAGCCTGCTAAGAAATCTCTTTTTGTTCCGATACTTTCAGCCGTTACAGTTGTTGTAATAATGGTGGCGGTATTCTTTATAGCAACACTTGTAAAGGGAGTATTTTCAGGAGACGGTCAGAAAAGTTCTTCGGAATTTGCTATGCCTAATCTTGTGGGAATGGATTTTAACCAGGCTCATGAGGCATATCCTAATCTGGATATACAAGTGGAAGCTACAGAATGGTCTGATTTGGAAAAGGATAAGATCTTTTCTCAGAGCATACCTGAGGGAGACGGCGTTAAAAAAGGCGAAATTGTTAAAGTCAAGGTAAGCTTGGGTTCTAAAACCGTTAAGGTTCCTAATGTTAAAAATTATCATTACACTACTGCCGGTGACCTTCTGAGAGCACAGGGACTTGAAGTAGAATATCAGTATCAGCCTAACGATGAGGTTGAGGAAGAACTGGTTTTCGATACAGAGCCCTCCGCAATGGAGGAAGTACAGCCGGGTTCAACAATACTTGTTTATGTAAGCAAGGGTTCAGAAGTTGAAGACATTGAAATGCTGGACTTTGTTGGACAAAATATTCAGGACGCAAAGGTACAGTGCGGAGTATGGGGTCTTACTGTAAAGACTAAAAAACAGGATTCCGGCGAAGAAGAAGGAACAATTCTTAAGCAGAGCATCAAGGAGGGTGAGAAGGTTCCTTCGGATTCTACAATTACGTTTACTGTAAGTACCGGCAAAGAACCGGAAGGCGATGTTGAAATGAAGTTTTACTTCCCCAGCAACGCAACAGGAAGATTTACTATTACCGCTTATCAGAATGGAGTTGCAATTTATGAAAGTTTTACCCTCTCGGCTGACTACTCAAAGGAAAATCTTGTAACTGTAAGAGGAAAAGGTACTGATGAGACGATTACTATGGTTCTTACAAACCTGAGTAATAACCTGACCTGCGAACTGGGACGCTACAGTATGAATTTTGAAGAGGGAACATTCTCGGTAATTGATGAAGATATCGACAGAGCATTCCAGACGGTTGACGGATTGTACGTAGAACCTACAGATCCTCCTGTTGAACCTACAGATCCTCCGGCTGTACAGCCGGCAACCGATGAGCCGGACGATTCGTCGTCGGAAGAGACTGAGGAATAATATGCAGCAGGGTATTATAGTAAAATCAATCGGAGGGCTCTATTTTACAGAGTCCTCCGACACCGTATATGAATGTAAGGCAAGGGGAGTTTTCAGAAATAAGGGAATCATTCCATGTGTGGGGGACATTGCTGAATTTGAAAACGGAGTAATAACTCGAATACTTCCCAGAAAAAATCATATTATAAGACCGCCTCTTGCTAATCTTGATCAGCTTATTTTTGTTACTTCTGTAACGCAGCCAGCGCCGAATCTGCTGATACTGGATAAATTTATTGCAGTTGCTGAGTATCAGAATATTGAACCTGTTATAGTACTGACAAAGATTGATCTTGAAAGCTGTGATAATATATTCGATATATATCAAAGAGCGGGAATACAGGTTTATGTAATCGATTATGAAAACGATGATCCGGCAGAACAGATAAGACAGCTTTTAAGGGACAAAATCAGCGCCTTTACAGGAAACAGCGGCGCAGGAAAATCAACGCTGCTCAATGAAGTGTGCGGAGATTTTAATATTCCTACGGGAGAAATAAGTCAGAAACTAGGAAGAGGAAAACATACTACCCGTCATGCGGAGCTTTATAAGCTGCCATGGGGCGGATATATTGCAGACACTCCGGGATTTTCAACCTTTGAAACAAATAAGTATAACATTATTAAAAAGGAAGAACTTGCCGGATGCTTCAGAGAATTTGCAGAATATGACGGAAAGTGTAAATTTCGAGACTGTTCTCATACAAAAGAAAATGGTTGTCGTATAATCGAAGCAGTAAGTAGGGGAGAGATACCCGAGAGCCGCCATGAAAGTTATTGCCGTATGTTTGAAGAAGCTAAACAAATTAAGGAATGGGAGCTGTAGTAATTGGGACAATATAAGAAATGCTATATTTTTGCAGGTTCGCCTGAAGCAAAATGTTCCGGAGTTGAATTTGACAGCAGCAGATATGTGATTTGTGCTGACGGAGGATATATACTGGCTAAGAAAATGGGGATTGAACCGGACGTAATAATCGGTGATTTTGACACCTATAAATCCAGACTTCCTGAAAATTGTGAAATCATAAGGCATCCGGAGGAAAAAGACGATACCGATACAATGCTTGCGGTAAAGCTTGCGTTGAACAGAGGATTTAAGCATATTGTGATCTGCGGTGCAATAGGAGGCAGACTTGACCATACCATGGCAAATATTCAGACCCTCCGATATATTTTAAAACACGGCGCATACGGCGAGCTTGCCGGAGATGGCAGTTATGTTACAATGCAGGGACCGGGTGTAAAAGTATACAGTCGTATGAGCGGATATTATTTTTCTATGTTTTCATACACTGAAGAGTGCACTGGAATAACAGCTACAGGATTTAAATACCCTTTGAAAAATGCGGTACTCAAAAGCAGTTTTCCACTTGGTATAAGCAATAAGGTTACGGGTAAATCCGGTATTGTTTCACTGGAAAAAGGAGTTTTACTGATAATTTTTTCAAAAGATATGAACCAAAACTGAAATTAAGAATATAATGGAATATAAACTTGATTTGGAGGGAACGCAATGAAAATAGTAGTTATTAAAAGTCCGAAAATTTTATCAGGTATACTTAGAGTTATTTTTAAAATTAAAAAAGAAGAACCAACAGAGTAGTTTAAAAAAAATTTAAAGGGCTTTTTCAATTTTGAAAAAGTCCTTTAGTCTGCGTTTAAACCAAGTTTGAAAGCTTCTGGTTTCTCAAATACATATACGAAATTTGAATAAATAAAACAAAAATAATTGCATAATCTCCATATAAATACAAATACTAGTTTTACCAAATTAAAAATTAAGGAGATTTTAAATATGAAAGCAACAGGTATTGTAAGACGCATTGACGATCTTGGAAGAGTAGTTATTCCTAAAGAAATCAGACGTACTATGAGAATACGCGAGGGCGATCCTCTGGAAATATACACAAGCAATGACGGTGAAGTTATATTTAAAAAATATTCTGCTATTAGTGAAATGAGTGAAAATGCAGCTCAGGTTGCAGATATTATGTGTAAGCTGGCAGCATGTCCGGTTGTAATTTTTGACAGGGATCATGTTGTAGCCGTTTCGGGCGTATCCAAGAAGGAATTTAATGAGCGACGTGTTTCGGCGGAACTGGAGGATCTTATGGAGTATCGCAGAAGTCATTTTGCTGACAGTACTGGAAGCTCAAAATTTGCACCTGCTGAAGGCGTTGACAAGTATGCTATGGCATGTATGCCTATTTTGAGCTCCGGCGATGTGACTGGTGCGGTAGCTTTTATGGAATCTGAAAAGTCGACTGTAGTTTCTGAATTACAGAAAGGCCTGATCAGTGCTGCATCACAATTTCTTGGAAAGCAAATTGAATAATAATTTTACGTGTTATATTATTAAAAATAGCCTTGGGTTAAATTTTATCCGAGGCTGTTTTTGTTGATTATTAATAAAAAATATAAGATTTTATTGTGGGACTTGACAATCAAAATATAAATTGCTATAATAGTTAGTAAGCTTACTATTAGCAAGCTAACAAAAATACAGGAGGTCGGCGGCGATGATGTTTTGAGTAGAAATCAAGAAATGTTTATGGAATTGATATCACTTAATAATTTACTGAAACGTCATATGGATTCTTCTACCAGTAAGAAATATTTTGACAATCTAACCGGAACAAACGGATGGGTTATCGGGTATATCTGGCGTAATAGAGATCATGACGTATTTCAGCGTGATATTGAGAAGGAATTTTCAATCAGACGCTCGACAGCTTCAAAGGTTCTGAAGCTGATGGAAGGAAAGAAATTTATAAAGAGAGAAAGCGTTGAATATGACGCAAGATTAAAAAAACTTGTTTTGACGTCAAAAAGTCTGGAAATTCAAAAAATGATAGACGAGGATTTTAAAAATATGTGCGATAAAGCGTTTGCTAATCTCACAGATGAGGAAATTGAAAGTTTTTTAGGGGTTATATTGAAAATCAAACATAACTTTGATTAATAAGAAATTGTTCACTAAAATTCAGTTAAGTATGCATTGTAATTTAAAACTTATATGAACAAATTCTAAAAAAGAAAAGGAGAATGATATAATGCTTAAAGTATTCAAGTATTTGCAAAAGAAAGAATGGCTTATGATTTTGGGCAGTCTTATTTTTGTAATCGGTCAGGTTTGGCTAGATCTCAGACTTCCGGATTATATGTCAGATATTACAACTTTTGTAATTACAGACGGCAGCAAAATGTCCGATATACTGAAATCGGGAGCTAAAATGCTTGCATGTGCACTGGGAAGTGTAGCTCTTTCATTTGCCGTAGGATTTTTTGCAGCTAAAATTGCTGCCGGAGTTTCAAAAAGACTGCGCTCAATGATGTTTTCAAAGGTAGCGTCGTTTTCAATGGAGGAAATAAACAGCTTTTCAACATCAAGTCTCATTACAAGATCAACAAATGATATAACGCAGGTTCAGATGGCAATAGCCATGGGATTGCAGGTTATTATTAAGGCTCCGATTCTGGCAGTATGGGCGATATTAAAAATATTAGGAAAAAGCTGGCAATGGACTGTTGTCACAGGCGGAGCTGTTGTTGTTTTAATGTGTATAGTTTTGGTGGCTGTTATCTTTGCATTGCCGAAATTTAAGATAATTCAGTCGCTTACTGATGATTTGAACCGTGTGACACGTGAAAATCTTACAGGTATAAGAGTTGTAAGAGCGTATAATGCTGAAGAATATCAGTCGGCAAAGTTTGAAAAGGAAAATAACAAGCTGACTTCAACACATCTTTTTACATCAAGAATTATGGCTATTATGATGCCTGGAATAAATATGATTATGAGCGGACTTTCTCTGGCGATTTACTGGGTTGGAGCTTATCTTATAAACGATGCTATGAATCCGGAGGATAAGGTTGGACTGTTTGCTGATATGACAGTATTTACTTCTTACGCAATGCAGGTTGTATCGGCTTTTATGATGCTTGTTATGATATTTATTATACTGCCAAGAGCTATTGTGTCGGCAAGAAGAATCAATGAAGTACTTAGTACAAATCCAAAAATCTTAAACGGAACAGTAACAGAAACAGCTGAATCTGATAAGGGAACAATTGAATTTAAAAATGTCAGCTTTAAATATCCGGACGCTTCCGATTACGTACTCAGAGATATAAGTTTCAAGGCTGAAAAAGGTAAAACAATTGCATTTATAGGTGCTACAGGCAGCGGTAAAAGTACTCTTATTAATCTGATACCACGTTTTTATGACGCAACAGACGGCAATGTGTTGGTTGACGGAGTAAATGTTAAAGAATATGATATTGAATCACTTAACAACAAGCTGGGATATGTGCCTCAGAAGGCTGTAATGTTCAGCGGAACGGTCAGCAGCAATGTAGCTTACGGTAATAACGGAAGAGATAATTACAGCGCAGACGATATAAAACAGGCGATAAAGATAGCGCAGGGTACAGAATTTGTTGAAAAGATGGAAAATCAGTATGAAGGAGCAATTGCTCAGGGAGGCAGCAATATTTCAGGCGGACAGAAACAAAGACTTGCTATTGCCCGTGCAGTATGCAGAAAGCCGGAGATATATATTTTTGACGACTCTTTTTCTGCTCTTGATTACAAAACAGACCGTGTTCTAAGATCTGAACTGAAGAAAGAAACTGCCGGTACAACAACGCTTATAGTTGCTCAGAGAATCGGTACGATTAAGGACGCAGATTGTATAATCGTACTGGATAAAGGAAACATGGTCGGCAAAGGTACGCACAGTGAGCTTATGAAAAACTGTGAAGTATATCAGCAGATTGCCTTATCACAGCTTTCAAAGGAGGAACTGGGAAATGATGAATAAAAGCAGGGGACCTGCCGGCGCAGGTGAAATGCCGAAAGATTTAAAAAAGTCGCTGGGACAGCTTGCATCTTACTGTAAGTCATATTTTCCGGCAATTATAGTTGCAGTTTTGCTTGCAATTACAGCGTCTGTTTTTTCACTTATAGGACCTAATAAACTTCAGGATATAACAGATCTTATAAAAGACGGATTAGTTACCGGAATTGATATTAAGGCAGTTGAAGATATAGCGTTTTTCTTAGTAGTACTTTATGCTCTCGGTTTTATATTTAATTATATCCAGGGATTTATCATGGCGACGGTAACTCAGAAAGTAAGCAAAAGTCTGAGAACAGGAATATCTAATAAAATTAACAGCGTTCCGCTTAACTATTACAATAAAACAAGTATAGGCGATGTACTTAGCCGTGTTACCAACGATGTTGATATGATAGGTCAGACAATGAACCAAAGCGTGGGGACTCTTGTTTCTGCTGTTACTATGTTTATCGGCTCTCTTATTATGATGCTGGTAACAAACTGGATTATGGCGATTACTGCTGTTCTTGCAACTGCTATAGGCTTTGTTTTAATGATGTTGATAATGTCAAGATCTCAGAAGTATTTTATTAGACAGCAGTCGGAACTGGGTAAGATTAACGGTCATATTGAAGAAATTTATTCCGGTCACAATGTTGTAAAAGTATATAACGGAGTTGAAAAGGCAGAAGAAAAATTTGAAAGTATAAATGACCGTCTTTATGACAGCGCTTGGAAATCTCAGTTTATGTCTGGACTGATGATGCCTTTGATGAACTTTATAGGTAATTTTGGTTATGTTTGCGTATGTATTGTAGGTGCGGCGCTTTTTATGCACGATCATATTACTTTCGGCGTAATAGTTGCATTTATGATTTATATCAGACTTTTCACTAATCCTCTTTCACAGATCGCTCAGGCTGCAACTTCTTTACAGTCAACTGCCGCAGCCGCAGAAAGAGTGTTTGAATTTCTTAATGAAGAAGAAATGGAAGATGAAAGTCATAAGTCTGCAAAACTAGAAACAGCTAAGGGTGATGTTGAATTTAGAAATGTTAAATTTGGTTATGATCCTAATAAAATAATTATTCATAATTTTTCTGCTCATGCAAAGGCAGGACAAAAAATTGCAATTGTCGGTCCTACAGGCGCAGGCAAAACAACAATGGTAAATCTGCTTATGAGATTCTATGAACTGAATTCAGGTGAGATTTTAATTGACGGAGTACCGATAAATAAGATGACACGTCAGAATGTTCATGATTTGTTCTGCATGGTTTTACAGGATACATGGCTGTTTGAGGGTACTATAAAAGAAAATATTGTATACAGTAAAGAAGGAGTAACCGACGAGGAAATAGTACGCGCATGCGAAGCGGTAGGAATAGATCATTTTATAAGAACATTGCCTCAGGGATATGATACAATATTAAATGATAAGGCAAATCTTTCTGCAGGACAAAAACAGCTTATAACCATTGCCAGAGCAATGATTGAAAATGCTCCTCTGCTGATACTTGACGAAGCAACAAGCTCGGTTGATACAAGAACGGAAATACAAATTCAGGAAGCTATGGATAAGCTTACAGAAGGCAAAACATCATTTGTAATTGCGCACAGACTTTCCACGATTAAAAATGCCGATCTTATTCTTGTAATGAAAGACGGCGATATAATTGAGAGCGGCAATCACAATGAGCTTCTTGAAAAGGGCGGTTTTTATGCAGAGCTTTATAACAGTCAGTTTGAAAAGGCTTCGTAAGGAGGAATGCAGACATGAGGTTTAATTATATTGTTATTGAACGGGAATTTGCCAGCGGCGGAAGAGATATAGGAAAACTTGTTGCGAATAAGCTTAATATTCCCTGTTATGGACGTGAAATCCTTGAAAAGGCTGCTGAAAGGGAAAATTTATCAGTTGAATATGTAGAAGAATTAGAAGAAGGCTCTACGGGCAGTTTTTTGTACTCGCTTTATAAAATATCCAGTATGGCAGACGGTACAATGGGAGGAGCAACAGCTGCGGAAAAACTTAATTCAGATGAGATAAATATTATCAGAGAGCTTGCATTATGCGGTCCTACAGTATTTGTTGGAAGAAGCGCAGCCTATGCTTTAAATGATAGAAATGATGTTTTAAAAGTATTTGTGCATGCAAATCATGATTTTAGAATTAAAAGAGCTTGTGAAGTTTACGGACTGGAAGAAGGTTCAGTAAAAAGCATTTTGAAAAAATATGATAAGAGAAGAAGTAATTATTTTAAAATGAATTGCGGAAAAGACTGGAATGAAATAAGAAATTATGATCTGATTCTGGACAGCAGTGTTTTAGGCATTGAAAAAGCGGCGGAAATAATAGCTGAATGCTGCAAATAAAACAAAAGCGGACTTTTAAGTCCGCTTTTTTGTTCATTTAATCAGTATACTGATCTATATCTATTTCCGGTAGATCCAGAGAGGAAGTTGTAATTATATCTTCCGATTCAAACAGGATAATTTCCATTTCCGGAGTTTCATATTTTTTCTTTTCTGTCATAATCTTTAATGTCTTTTAATAAAAAATAACCTGTTAAATTTTGGTAATTTAACAGGTTATTTTTATTTTATTTATCCGATTTTTTTTCTTTTTTCTTTTGACGTGCTTCCATGATTTCATTGGCTTTTGCCGCTTTTGCTGCATTGGCTTTTTCAGTAAGGGTAATGTTTTCCTGAACAGCCCAATTTTTTATACGAAGCTTGCTCTTATCGCCGCCGGTTTCGATTACGACCGTATCTTCGCTTTTTCTCACTACAAGACCGACAATTCCTCCGATTGTCATGATTTCATCGCCTATCTGGATGTTTTCACGCATCGCTTTGGCTTCCTTATCCTTTTTCTTTTGGGGCCTGATAAGAATAAAATAAAAGACAACGATAATCAGAACCATAGAAATGATCATTGTAGTAAACTGACCACCGGTTGACTGGTTATTTGACATTAGCTGAACCGCACTAAGAATTTCCTGCATTTGTTACCTCCGTTATTTAGATTTAATATATTCGTCAATGGATTTTGCAGCAGTTTTTCCGGCACCCATTGCCAGAATAACAGTTGCAGCACCAGTAACAGCATCACCGCCGGCGTAAACGCCTTCTTTAGTAGTAAGCATGTCTTCATTTACAACGAGACAGCCTCTTTTGTTTGCTTCAAGACCGTTTGTAGTTGTACGGATAAGAGGGTTAGGGGAAGTACCGATCGACATAATAACAGTATCCACCTCAAGGTTATAATTTGAACCTTCAACAGGAACAGGACTTCTTCTGCCGCTTTCGTCAGGCTCGCCCAGTTCCATTTTAATGCATTCCATTGCGCATACTCTTCCGTTTTCATCGCCGAAAATCTTTACAGGATTGTTGAGGTTTAAGAATTCAACGCCTTCTTCTTTAGCGTGGTGTACTTCTTCCTTTCTTGCAGGCATTTCCTCTTCGGAACGTCTGTAGACAATATAAACGTGTTCCGCACCCATTCTCAAAGCACTTCTTGCAGCGTCCATAGCAACGTTTCCGCCGCCTACTACTGCTACAGCTTTTGATTTTATAACTGGAGTGTCATATTCGTCAAGATAACCTTTCATAAGGTTTATTCTTGTAAGGTACTCATTTGCCGAGCATACGCCGATGAGAGATTCGCCTTCAATACCCATAAATCTGGGAAGTCCTGCACCTGAGCCGATGAATACTGCTTCATAGCCCATGTCCATTATTTCGTCTACGGACAGTACCTTGCCGATGACCATATCCTGCATTATTTCAACGCCTAATTCTTTAAGCTTCTGGATTTCCTTCTGGACGATATTTTTAGGAAGTCTGAATTCCGGAATACCGTACATAAGAACGCCGCCGGCAGTATGGAACGCTTCAAAAATAGTCACCTGATAACCAAGCTTTGCAAGATCGCCTGCACATGTCAGTCCGGCAGGACCTGCGCCTACGACAGCTACCTTATGACCGTTTGATTCAGGTTTTGCTGAAGTACTGTTTCCTTTTTTCATCATATAATCGGCAACAAATCTTTCCAGACGTCCGATGGCAACCGGTTCGCCCTTGATGCCTCTTACGCATTTGCCTTCGCATTGATTTTCCTGAGGGCATACTCGTCCGCATACGGCAGGAAGGGAATTTGTAGATGTGATAACTTCGTATGCTTTTTCAAAATCTCCTTTTGCAACTTCAGCTATAAATTCAGGAATTCTAACTCCAACGGGGCATCCTGAAACGCATGGCTTATGCTTGCAGTTTAAGCAGCGTGAAGCCTCTTCCATTGCCATTTCTTTAGTATATCCAAGTGTTACTTCTTCAAAGTTTCTTGCTCTGACTTTCGGATCCTGTTCAGGCATAGTAACTTTTTCTAATGCCATATTTGCCATTGTAACTTTTTCCTCCTGTTTATTTTATGTTGTTCATCATGCGGCAGTCATGTTCCTGCTCTCTGTATGTAGAATTTCTTTTCATAAGTTCATCGAAGTCGACTTGGTGACCGTCAAAGTCAGGACCGTCAACGCATGCATATTTGATCTGTCCGCCGACAGTTACACGGCAGCCGCCGCACATTCCCGTACCGTCTATCATGATAGGATTTAAAGAAACTATAGTTTTGATATCATAAGGTTTTGTAACGGCGCAAACAAATTTCATCATCGGTACAGGACCTATTGCGATAACAGCGTCATATTTTTTTCCTGCTTCAATCTGTTCTTTCAAAGCGTCTGTTACGAAGCCTTTTTTTCCATAGCTGCCGTCGTCTGTACATATTATGAGTTCCTTGCACTTTTTACTGAATTCTTCTTCAAGAATTACAATGTCACGGCTTCTGAATCCGGCAATAACGTCAACTTCAACGCCTTTTTCAAAAAGCTCCTTTGCCTGAGGATAAGCAATGGCACAGCCTACGCCTCCGCCGATTACGCAGACTTTCTTTGCATTTTCATCAATATGAGTAGGTATTCCCAGAGGACCTGCAACGTCAAGGAGTGCATCACCCTTGTTTAGTGCTGCAAGACGTTCGGTAGATTTTCCGACAATCTGAAAAATTATCGTAATTGTGCCGTTTTCACGGTCATAATCAGCAATTGTAAGAGGGACTCTTTCTCCTTGTTCGTCGATTCTGAATATAATAAACTGTCCGGCTTTAGCCTTCTTTGCTATAAAAGGAGCCTGAATGTCCATTAAAACAACAGAGGGATTAAGCACACGCTTGTTAACTATTTTAAACATTATTATCTCTCCCATAAATAATTTTGTAAATTTCATTATAACATAATTAAAAAAGATTTTCAAGTATCAGTATAAATTATAAAAAATATAATTGAATTTTATTTTTCAGTCATAAATTCCCGTTTTATCCATTCTACAGCAAGTTTAGTCCATTGTGCGCATTCTGTATTTATATGTCCTTCGTGCTTGGCAGTTGATTCGTCTGCCAGAGCCAGTCCGTGACCTCCGTATGGGAAGATGTGACACTCAAATGGTACTTTATATTGACTGAGCGCTTTAGTAAAGTTTATAGTATTTTCAACCGGTACGGTTTGATCGTCAGAACAGTGCCATATAAATGTTTTAGGAGTTTTGCCGCTGACCTGTTTTTCCAACGAAACCAGTTCCAGCATTTTTTCCGAGGGATTTTTCCCCAGAATACTTTCAATTGAACCTTTATGACGGTATTTACCGCTTGTAATGACGGGATAGCATAATATCATACCGTTTGGTTTGAACATTTCAGTACTGCCGATTATACTATGAAGATATTCGCTGTTCCATAAAGTTCCGAGACTGGCTGTAAGATGTCCTCCGGCAGAGAAGCCGCATAACAGTATTTTGTCAGGATCAATATCATATTTTTCGGCATTTTCTCTTACATATTTTACGGCGTAAGCAAGTTCAAGCAGAGCTGCAGGAAACGGACTGTTTATACTGTATCTGAGAATAAAGGCATTAATACCGTGGGAAGCAAATCTCATGGCAACAGGCAGTGTTTCTCTGTCCGAAAGATATTCATAACCGCCGCCCGGACAGATAATAACAGCCGGACGTTTTCTTATTCCGATTTCCGGCGAAAATTTTAATGTTACTGTTTCCAGTTCAGGATGAAAATTTTTCGGATTCAAACCGACTTTTTCATAAGGTATTTTTAAAGAAATTTTTTCCAAGCTATTCATTCCTTTGTGTTTTTATTTATATTATAACATTGCTTTTTGATATGTCAATATAAATTTAGTGAAAAAACAGAGTGATATTTTTAAAAATTTATGTTATAATAAAAAAGAATTTATTGTAAAATGAAAGAATATTAATAGAATGGAGATAAAAATGAGAATAAGATGTAAACCATGGGCAAAGCCCGAACTGGAAGCCTGCGGATTTTGTATAAATGAACCGGAAACATTAAAGGGTAAATGGCGCTGTGAATTTAAAAATGACGCTCCCTTATATCTGGAGCTTGGCTGCGGCAAAGGCGGATTTATTTCACAGGCGGCGCCGTCAAATCTGGATATAAATTATATAGCGGTCGATATAAAAAATGAAATGCTCGTCCTTGCAAAGAGAAAGCTTGAAGACGCTTATAAAGAAAAAAATATACAAATGGATAATGTAAGGATTTTTATAAAGAATATAGAACAAATTGATAATGTGTTTGACGAAGCGGATTGTGTTGACAGGATATATATAAATTTCTGCAATCCTTGGCCTAAGACTAAGCATAAAAAAAGACGTCTAACTCATTTCAGACAGCTTGAGAAATACAAGACATTTTTAAACGGTGAAATCTGGTTTAAAACTGATGACGACGGGCTTTTTAATGAATCGTTTGACTATTTTGAACAAGCTGGATTTGAAATAAAATTTAAAACCTGCGACCTGCATAACAGTGAATATGCTGATAGGAATTACATAACAGAACATGAAAAAATGTTTACAGATGAGGGTAAAAAAATAAAATTTCTTATAGCTAATCCGAAGAAAATATAAATTAAATTGGAGAAAAATATGAATAATTTATATAAAGAAATAGTTATAGACGGCGGCATGATAAGTCATTCGTTTGGACGCTTTCGGGGTCTGGGTGCTGTTTTGGACGGTAAATCTTCTCGTATTCTGGAAGATTACAAGTTTAAAAATCAAAAGTCGTATCAGGAAATAATAGAACTTCTTTTCAGAAAAAAATACGGTGCGGCGCTGTCACATATAAAAATTGAATGTGATTTAAGTGATATTTCATCAGATAGTAACTGTTACCGACACTTTGGTTTTGAAATTGCTTCTGACGCTCTGAATATAAATTCAGATATTTCAATAGAACTGTTTTTTACTGATAACGGTATAATTGATTATACAGAAAAATACAGTATTTATAAAAATATTCTTAATACGGTATATCAAAACTATAGTATAAAAGCGGACTATGTCAGCGTCGGCAATGGTTCAGATTCCGGATGGATAGAATATCTCAGCGGCAGATTAAAAAATGACAAAACATCAAAATATGATTTCAGCAGTATAAAAATTGCCGTATCCGACAGCTTTTCGGACGAAATGGCTGTAAACGAAAATCTTAGAAAATCTGCTGATATAATATTCGGCGGAAATGTGTTGAGCGACAGTACAATCATGCTTAATAAAAAATTTCAGAAAGAAATTTGGAACTCAGAAGGAGCTGCTCCATGTTGCATTTCGAAATATGCGGTTAATGCTGACGGCAGCGGTATTAGCGGTGAAAATTCATTGATTGAAGTAACGGGCAGAATTAACGGAATTTTTAATGCAGGCAGTACAATATATGAATATAAATCTGTTTTATCTGTGTGTGAAGGTGAAAATCCGTGGGGAAGGATTATCAGCGCTGACAAACCGTGGTCGGGATATTTCAGTATCGGCTGCGGCTTGTGGGGTGCGGCACACTTTACTCATTTTGCAGAGAAAAACTGGAAGGTTATATCTTCCGGAAACGGAGAAGAAGCAGGAGATTATTCGGTCTTTGTTTCAGAAAAGGGAGATTATTCCGCAGTATTTGCAAATAATTCGGATAAACCGAAGAAATACAGTATTTGCGTCAGAAACATTGAAAAAGCGGACGCTTTTATTCACTGTGTTGAGACAAAAGGACCGGAAAGCTGTGACAATTATTCTGTAAATTGGTTCAGATTAGTGGATAAGATTATTCCGGTGAAAAAGAATTACGGCTTTGTCTACACTCTTGAAGTAAAGCCTTTTTCAATTATGACTTGTACAACGCTTTCAGTGGAGCATGTAAACGGAATTTATACAGTCAGAAAGCCTGAATGTGAAAATACAGTTTTGAATCTGCCTTATTTCGACAGTTTTAATTATGGAGATGAATTGCTGAAATCAAGGAAAAATATACCTCTTTATACTTTGGATTTATGCGGTAGGTTTGAAATATTGTCTGACGGGGAAGAAAATACTCTTATTCAGATCGCTGAGCCTGATGATAACAGAGATAAAATATTTCCTGTTACGGTACTTGGTGATGATTCATGGTCTGATTATTCGGTAAAAATTGAGGTTAAGCTCTCAGACGAAGATATTTTAAACTATGCGGGAGCAGGCTTGAGGTATCAAATGTCAGGCGATACTGCGGAATGCGGATATCAGCTCAGAATTTATTCCGACAGCCGCTGGCAGCTCAGATACATGGATAATATCCTTGAAGAAGGTATGGCGGATAATATTATCCCAAATGAGTGGAACAGTATAAAGATATCTGCCTGCGGAAGAAGAATAAAGTGTTGTATTAACAAAGTACTTGTCTGCGAGCATGTTGTTTCAGCTCCTTTTGTACTTTCCGGAAAAGTAAGTATATGCAGCGGATACAGCCGTAATATGTTCAGAAACCTTGTTATAAATCCTGTTTTGGGAGCGTTTGAATACAGTATTATGCATGATTGCTTAAACGGTGAATTCGTGTATTCCGGCAGCTGGGTGAAGAACAGTATGGACAGTTGTGAATTTAACAACAGAACCAGCGTCAGTACCGAAACGCCGAATTCATATTTTGAATTTGATTTTATTGGTGAAAGTGTAGCGTTCGCAGGCAAAGCAGAAAATCTTAGACTTAAAATAGAAATAGACGATAAAATTATGGCGGCGGGTATCTTTATAGGTAACTGCGGAGAAAAGGAGATTTTTTACAGTAGGAGCAATATGGAAAATACCAGTCATAAACTAAAGCTTATCGTGCTTTCCGGCAGGCTAGAATTTAACAATGCGCAGACCTTTATATCCGGTCATCATATATTGCCTAAAACTTTAATTAACGGTTCAAGCATAAAAAAAGCTGAGAACGGAAAAACATTAAAAAAGAGCACTCTTTTGATGGGGGCCGGTCTGGCTGCGGCAGGAACGGGTCTGATTCTGTTAAGAAAAGCGCTGAAAAAAGGAAAAAACAAAAAATAAGACATATTTCTTTAAAAAACTGGACAAACGACTCGATATATGTTATAATAATATCCGGTAATCCTTTAAGTTGATCCCGTGAGGTTGACAAGGTGTGCGTAATTAGGTAAAGTATATTTGTATAAGTATATTGTCACGCTTATCTGTCATGGGACGGATAAGCGTTTTTTATATGTGAGGTGGTCGTTTGAAAAGAAAAACCGTTATTATGGATGAAAACAATATGAAGCGTGCTGTAGCGAGAATTACTTATGAAATTTTGGAACGTAATAAGGGTACGGACGATTTGTGCGTTGTGGGTATATTTTCAAGAGGAGTTGCACTTGCTCAGCGGATTGCGTCTAAAATATATGAATTGGAACATGAAAAGATACCATGCGGCGCTTTGGATATTACAGCGTATAGAGACGACAGAAAACCGGCTGATACTTTTGACAGAACCAAAATTGACTTTGATGTAAAAAACAAAAATGTTGTAATAGTAGATGACGTTTTTTATACCGGAAGGAGCACCCGTGCCGCAATAGATGCACTGATAGAAAGGGGCAGACCTAAATCAATTCAGCTTGCCGTTCTCGTGGACAGAGGACACAGAGAGCTTCCGATCAGACCGGATTATGTAGGAAAAAATCTGCCTACCTCACGGGAAGAAAGCGTAAAGGTATCGGTAAATGAAATCGACGGTTCTGACTGTGTCGTGATATTTTCCGTACAGGAAGGAGATATAAAATGAGTTCGCTGCTTCTTAAAAATGTACATGCTGTTGATATAGGAACAGATAAAGTCTGCGATATTTTTATCTCAGATGGAATCATACGTAAAATTGGTGAAAGTATTTTCTGTGATTGTGATAAGGAAATTGATTGCAGCGGTCTGACAGCAATGCCGGCGCTTTTTGATATGCATGTTCACTTCAGAGATCCGGGACTGACTTATAAAGAGGATATTGTAACAGGCTGTAATGCTGCTCTTGCCGGAGGTTTTACAGGAGTGGCTTGTATGCCTAATACAAAGCCTGTTGTTGACAGTGCGCAGACGGTAGACTATATTATTAATAAATCGAAAAATTCCGGAGTGAGCGTTTATCCGGTGGGATGTATCACTGCCGGACTTAAAGGCGAAGAGCTTTGCGATTATAAAATGCTGAAAGCGGCGGGAGCAGTTGCAGTTTCTGATGACGGTCGTCCGGTTGAAAGTCAGACAATGCTTCGAAACGGCATGATAGCCGCAGAAGACGCCGGATTGCTTACAATATCCCATTGTGAAGATCTGAAGATTATAGGTAAGGGAATTATCAATAAAGGTAAAATTTCCGAGGCACTGGGAGTCGAAGGAATGGATAGAAGTTCTGAAGATTCAATTACCGCAAGGGAAATCATGACGGCAGCAAGTACAGGGTGCAGAATTCACATTGCTCATGTAAGTACCAAAGGCAGTGTTGATATTATCAGAAATGCTAAGAAACAGGGAATTAAGGTTACATGTGAAACCTGTCCTCATTATGTTATGCTGACCGATGAAAAACTTCTTTCAAGGGACGCTGATTACAGAATGAATCCTCCGCTTCGTGAGGAAGAGGACAGACTGGCGATTATAGAGGGTATATGTGACGGTACGATCGACTGTATTGTAACGGACCACGCTCCTCATTCTCCGGAAGAAAAATCTGATTTTCTTAAAGCTCCAAATGGTATTGTGGGACTTGAAACTTCTCTTGCGGCAACACTTACGGGTCTTTATCATACGGGAAAAATCAATCTTGAAAAGCTGATCGGTTTAATGTCGGTAAAACCTCGTAAAATTCTTGGACTGCCCATTGAAACAATAACAGTCGGAGCAAAGGCAAATATTGTCCTTGCTGATCTGGACAAGGAATGGACTGTTGATCCCGAAAAATTTAAATCAAAGGGAAGAAATACTGCATTTAAAGGTATGACGCTAAAAGGTAAGCCGGTTGGTACTATTTCAAACGGAGAAATTAAATATTTTGAAAAATAAAATATAAAGGAGTACTGCAAATGTCATTTGACAGACTGATAGCAAAAATAATTGAGACAAAAAATCCTACTGTTGTAGGACTTGATCCTAAGCTTGACTATGTTCCTGAATATATTAAAAATAAGTATTTTGAAGAGGACGGGTTTACCCTTAAAGCTGCGGCCAAGGCTATATTTAAATTTAATCAGAAAATCATTGATGAGATATGTGATATTGTTCCGGCAATTAAGCCGCAGGCGGCTTACTATGAAATGTACGGTCACTATGGAATAAAAACACTTGAAAAAACAATCCGTTATGCAAAGCTGAAGGGTATGTTTGTTATAACAGACGGCAAGCGAAATGATATCGGTGCTACTATGGAGGCTTATACTGCCGCTCATCTGGGCAGTGTGAAAATAAGTGACACAGAATGTGAACCTTTCGGTGCGGATGCACTGACAGTTAACGGATATCTTGGTTCGGACGGTATTAATCCTTTGTTGGAGGTTTGCAAAGAAAAAGACAGGGGCATATTTGTTCTTGTAAAGACTTCTAATAAGTCCAGCGGTGAGCTTCAGGACAAGCTTATTGACGGTATTCCAGTTTATGCTGTTATGGGCGATATGTGCGAGAAGTGGGGAAGCGAACAAATAGGTGAATACGGCTATTCCTCAGTCGGTGCAGTTGTGGGTGCTACTTATCCGGAACAGCTTTCCGAACTGCGAAAAAGGCTTCCTCATACAATGTTTCTGGTACCTGGTTACGGCGCTCAGGGCGGCGGTGCTCAGGGAATAGCAGGTGCATTTGATGAAAACGGTCTGGGAGCAATTGTAAATTCTTCAAGAGCAGTTATGTGTGCATATAAAAATGAAGAAAACTGTTCGGAACAGGATTTTGCAAAGGCTGCGAGAAGAGAAGCGATCAGAATGAGAGAGGATATTACTTCTTATATAAATCTGAAATAATGGATATAAATAAATTTTATCGGTGAAAGGAATGATTAGATGTCCATATTTAATCAAAGTCAAAAGGCTTATCTGCTTTTAGCGGACGGTACTGTTTTTGAAGGCCGCAGCTTCGGTGCAGAGGGTACTGTTATCGGTGAGGTCGTTTTTACGACTAGTCTTACCGGATATCAGGAAACGCTTACCGATCCCAGCTATTACGGTCAGATCGTTACGCAGACATTTCCGCTTATAGGAAATTACGGTGTTAACGACGGAGATTATGAGTCGGCAAGATCTTATGTCAGCGGCTATATTGTAAGGGAATGGTGTAATACTCCGTCTAACTTCCGCTGTCAGGGTAATATAGATACATTTCTTAAGGAACAGAATATTATTGGTATTCATTCTATTGATACACGCTGTCTTACAAGAATTATTCGTGAAGCAGGTGTTATGAACGGTGTTATTACAACTGAAAATGTATATGAGAAAAAAGACGAGCTTTTAAAACAGATAAATGAATATAAAATTACTGATGCTGTAAAAAGCGTTACAAATCCTGAAACAAGAACTTACGGAAGTGAAGATCATAAATACAAAGTGGCACTTTTTGATTTCGGTTACAAGAGAAACATAAGAAATGAACTTGTAAATCGTGGCTGCGAGGTTATTGTTGTACCGGCTAATACTACCGCAGAGCAAATCAAGGAAATTGCTCCGGATGGTATAATGTTTTCAAATGGTCCCGGAGATCCGTCTGAAAACACTGAGGTAATAAAAAACATCAGAGAAATCGCTCAGCTTGGTATTCCGATTTTTGGAATTTGTCTGGGACATCAGCTTATGGCTTTGGCTCATGGAGCAACAACACAAAAGCTGAAATACGGTCACAGAGGTGCAAATCAGCCGGTTATCGACAAGGCTCTGGGAAAAACTTTTGTAACCAGTCAAAACCATGGTTATGCTGTAGTAGGCGAAAGTATGGATCCTGAAATCGGAGAAGTTTCACATATTAATGCAAACGACGGGACATGCGAGGGCATGAGGTATAAAAACATCAATGCTTTTACAGTTCAGTTCCATCCGGAAGCTCACGGCGGTCCGCAGGACACGGCTTACTTATTTGATGAATTTATTGAAATGATTAAAAAGGAGATGCACTGATATGCCTTTAAGACAGGATATTAAAAAAGTACTTGTAATAGGTTCCGGCCCGATTGTTATCGGACAGGCTGCCGAATTTGACTATGCAGGCACTCAGGCATGCCGTGCATTGAAACAGGAAGGACTTGAGGTTGTACTTATAAACTCAAATCCTGCTACAATTATGACAGACAAGGCTATGGCGGATAAGATATATATTGAACCGCTGACTCTTGACGTAGTAAAAAGAATTATTGAAATTGAAAAACCTGACAGCGTTTTATCTACATTGGGCGGACAGACCGGTCTTACTCTTTCCATGCAGCTTGCAGAAGAAGGATTTCTTGATGCTCACAATGTTAAGCTTTTGGGTGCTGATCCTCTGACAATTCACAAGGCTGAGGATAGACAGGCTTTTAAGGATACAATGGAAAAAATCGGCGAACCATGTATTCCTTCAAAGGTTGTTGAAACTATTGAAGATGCCGTTGACTTTGCAAAAGTTATCGGTTATCCTGTAATAGTCCGTCCTGCGTTTACACTTGGCGGTACAGGCGGCGGTATTGCCGAAAATGAAGAACAGCTGAGAGATATTTCCAAAAACGGTCTGAGACTTTCACCTATCACTCAGGTACTTATTGAAAAATGTATCAGCGGCTGGAAAGAAATTGAGTTTGAGGTAATCAGAGACAGTAAGGGAAATGTTATTACAGTATGCTCTATGGAAAACTTTGACCCTGTAGGCGTGCATACGGGTGACAGTATCGTTATTGCGCCTGCCGTTACTCTTTCCGACAGAGAATATCAGATGCTTAGAACAGCGTCTCTGAATATTATTTCAGAACTTAAAGTTGAGGGCGGTTGTAACTGCCAGTTTGCACTGCATCCTGAATCAATGGAATATGCGGTTATAGAAGTAAATCCGAGAGTTTCACGTTCTTCTGCACTTGCTTCAAAGGCTACAGGCTATCCGATCGCAAAGGTTGCTACAAGAATTGCTATCGGCTATACTCTTGATGAAATAATCAATCAGGTTACCGGAAAAACATACGCATGCTTTGAACCAGCGCTTGACTATGTTGTAGTAAAATTCCCTAAATGGGCATTTGACAAGTTTGTTTATGCAAAGCGTACTTTGGGTACTCAGATGAAAGCAACAGGCGAGGTTATGGCAATCGGTACAAGCTTTGAACAGGCAATGATGAAAGCAGTACGTTCAACTGAGCTTGGTGTTGATTCAATGAATATGAAGAAGTTTGCCGACTATTCAACTGAAGAGCTTCTTGAGAAAATCCCTCATGCTGATGATGAAAGAGCATTTCAGGTTTACGAGCTGTTAAAGCGTGACGTTTCTATTGAAAAGCTGCATGAAATCACTCTTATTGACGAATGGTTCCTGGACAAGCTTAAAAATCTGGTGGAACTGGAAAGATGGCTTGCAGATGGTGAGCTTACTGAAGAAAAGTATCTTTTTGCTAAGAAGTTCGGATATCTTGACAGTACAATTGAACGCATGTCAGGGCAGAAATGTCCTCTAAGAAAGAGAGCCGTTTATAAAATGGTTGACACATGCGCAGGCGAATTTAAGGCTGAAACACCTTACTTCTATTCAACCTTTGATGAAGAAAATGAAGCAAAGCAGTTTATTGAAAGAACTGATACTGGAAAGAAAAAGGTTATTGTTTTCGGTTCAGGTCCTATCAGAATCGGTCAGGGTATCGAATTTGACTACTGTTCCGTTCATTGCGTATGGTCCTTGAAAGAAGAGGGGTATGAAGCGGTAATCTGCAACAACAATCCGGAAACAGTTTCCACTGACTTCGATACCGGAGACAGACTGTATTTTGATCCGCTTACAAAAGAGGACGTTGAATCCATTATTGAAACTGAACAGCCTTACGGCGTTGTTGTACAGTTCGGCGGTCAGACGGCTATCAAGCTTACCCGTCATCTTGCGGATATGGGTGTAAATATACTCGGTACTTCAGCTGATAGTATTGACGCAGCAGAAGACAGAGAAAGATTTGACGAATTACTTGAAAAGTGCGAAATTCCTCGTCCGGCAGGATATACTGTCATGACGACAGAGGAAGCTGTCGAAGTTGCAGAAAAGCTTGGATATCCTGTACTGCTCCGTCCTTCATACGTTCTCGGCGGACAGAATATGATCATTGCTCATTCTGAAAAAGATGTAGTTGAGTATATGGGAATTATCACAAGAACCATGATTGAAAATCCTGTTCTTATTGATAAATATATGATGGGCAAGGAAGTTGAAGTTGACGCTATTTGTGATGGCACTGATTTCTTGATTCCGGGAATTATGGAGCATATTGAGCGTGCCGGAGTTCATTCGGGTGACTCAATTTCAGTATACCCTGCCCAGACATTATCTCCGGAAATTGTAGATACCATAATTGACTATACAAAGAAGCTTGCTTTTGAACTGAAAGTAATCGGTCTTGTAAATATTCAGTATGTTGTTTATAATAATGAAGTATATGTAATTGAAGTTAATCCGCGTTCCTCAAGAACAGTACCGTATATCAGTAAGGTTACAGGTATTCCTATGGTGGATATCGCAACTAAAATTATGCTGGGATCAAGTCTTAAGGAACAAGGTTACGAAAGCGGACTTTATAAAAAGAGCAAGTATGTTGCTGTTAAGGTTCCGGTATTCTCATTTGAAAAGCTACAGGACGTTGATACTATGCTTGGTCCTGAGATGAAATCTACAGGCGAATGTTTGGGCATTGCGGAAACATTTGAGGACGCATTGCTGAAAGGTCTTGTTGCTGCCGGATATGACCTCAAGAAAGAGGGCGGTGTGCTGATTTCAGTAAGAGATACGGACAAGCAGGAAATTATTGCCGTTGCGGACAAGTTTGCTCAGATGGGCTTTGAACTTTACGGTACAAGCGGTACGGCAAGCACACTTAATAAGAATATGATCGCTACAAATCTTGTAAATAAGATATCTGAAGATACAGAACCTAACGTACTTTCACTTCTTGAAAGCGGAAAGATTCACTATGTAATTTCTACATCTGAAAAGGGAAGACTTCCGGCTAGAGATAGTGTTAAAATGCGCCGTAAATCTGTAGAGCGTTCGATTTGCAGTCTGACTGCTATTGATACTGCCAAGGCTCTTGCAAACGTACTTATGACAAACAGATCTATCGACGATGTTGAAATGATTGATATTACAAAAATATAAACTTTAGGGCGGAATTTTATTCCGCCTGAAAGTTTAATTAGAACATGTAAAAGTATACTTAAAAGGTGCAAATTATGGGAGTTGTATAATGATATTGGAAACTGAAAGAACTTATTTGAGGAAAATTGAGCAATCCGATTTCAATGCACTTTGTAAAATTCTACAGGATAAAGAAGTTATGTATGCATATGAACATGCGTTTAGTTGTGAAGAAGTGCAGGAATGGCTTGATAAACAGCTCAAAAGGTATAATGAAGACGGATTTGGACTTTGGGCTGTGATTTTAAAGGATACTGATGAAATTATTGGTCAGTGTGGAATTACAATGCAGGAATATAAAAATAAAAAAGTTCCTGAAATAGGTTATCTTTTTCAAAAGGCTTTTTGGCATCAAGGGTATGCAGCGGAAACAGCAGTCGCATGTAAGGAATATGCATTTAATGTTTTGAATATTGACGAAGTTTATTCGATTATACGTGATAATAATATTACTTCTCAAAATGTAGCTAAGAAAAATGGTATGACAATTAAAGATGAATTTGTCAAGCATTATAATGGTATGGACATGCTGCATTATGTTTTTTCGGTGAAGAAGTAATAAATTGTTTAAGGAGGTTTATATGTCTACAAGCAAGGAATACTTAAATTTTGTATTGGAACAGTTATCCGAATTAGAAGAAATTTCACATCGTGCCATGATGGGTGAATATATAATCTATTATCGTGGAAAAATTGCAGGCGGAATTTATGATAACAGATTATTGATCAAGCCTACGGAATCTGCAAAATCAGTTATGCCTACAGTAACCTATGAAATACCGTATAAGGGTGCAAAGGAAATGCTGTTGGTTGACAATCTGGATGACAAGGAATTTTTAAAGAAATTATTTGAAGCTATGTATGATGAACTGCCGGAGAAAAAAGTTAAAAAGAAAATACAAACTAAGGAGTAATAAATGAAAATTGAAATAAAACCGTTTTGCATGGAATATGCAGCAGAGCTGTCAAAGGCTTTGAATAACAAGAAAATACTTGATAATCTCAGAGACGGTATTTCTTATCCCTATACTGTAAAAGATGCCGAGGATTATATCAGTTTTATACTTGATTCGGATAAAAACAGTACTTATGTTTTTGCTGTTTGTGCAGATAATAAAGTGATAGGTACTGTAGGTGCTTTTAGGGGAAGTAATATTCATTTCAGGACGGCTGAGCTTGGTTACTATATTGCAGAATCGTACTGGGGAAAAGGAATTATGACCGAAGCAGTTGCTCAGATATGTAATTATATTTTTGAAAATACTGATATTATCAGAATTTATGCTGAACCTTTTTCATACAATATTGGTTCATGTAAGGTTCTTGAAAAAAATGGTTTTATATGCGAAGGTATTTTAAGAAAGAATGCAGTTAAAAACGGAAAAGTTATTGATATGAAAATGTATTCAAAAGTAAAAGGATAATTTTCTTTATATCTGATTCAATGAGGTGAATTGTTTTGAAAAGAGAACTTGGTATAGCAAGATGCGGACTTGCTTGTTGTTTGTGTGCAGAGAATACTCATTGTACAGGCTGTAATTCGGGAGAATGTCCTGACAAAGAATGGTGTGAAAACAGGAAATGTTCAATTGAAAAGGAAATAAGTCATTGTTATGAATGCAATGAGGACTGTAAAAGAGGATTGTTGAAAAAAATTAAACCATACGCATTTACACTGTTCATTAAAAGATATGGTGAAGAATATTTGTTGGATTGCCTTGAATCTAATGAGAAAATGGGGATAGTGTATCATCGTGAAGGGATTACAGGAGATTATGATAATTTTACAGATTTGGAAGAACTAATAGAATTTATCAAAACAGGAAAGCGTTGAATTTAATTTTGCAGAAAATAAACACCAAAAAAGATATACAAAATACATATTGATTAAATTTGTTAAAGGAGCAAAGTTTCATGAAAAAAATTATGTTTGTTATACTGGAGCAATATGCCGATTGGGAAGCTGCTTATCTGTCATCGGCGATATATATGCTAGGACAAGGTAAATTTGTAGTCAAAACAGTGTCATTGACAAAGGATATTGTTACGTCTATAGGCGGTTTTCATACAGTACCTGATTATGATATTCATTCTGTTACCGAAGACTATGAGGCTTTAATTCTGATTGGCGGAATGACATGGAGAAATGAAAATGCACAGCAAGTTAAAATGTTAGTAGAAAAATGCGTTGAAAACGGAAAAATTTTAGCAGGTATTTGTGACGCTTCTGCATTTTTAGGAACTGTTGGAGTGTTAAACAATGTCAATCATACCAGTAATGACTTGAATGATTTGAAACAATGGGCAGGCAGTGCATATACAGGAGAAGAAAAGTACATTAAAAAACAGGCGGTAAGCGATAAGAATATTGTTACTGCAAACGGTACGGCAGCGCTGGAATTTGCAAGAGAAGTAATGCTGACTTTAAAAATCGCAGAAGAAAATAAAATTATTGAATGGTATAATTTTCATAAGCTGGGTTGTTATAATGCGCCTATGCCGAAGATGTAAATTTATTATGAAAGGAAAGATATATGAAGTACACACAGGGAAAATATCAGGTTTTAGAAAAAAAAGCGTTGGCAAAGGATATTTTCAGTATTGTTATCCTTTGCCCTGAAATCGCACAGGTCGCTGTTCCCGGACAGTTTGTTCACATTCTGCCGGAGGGCTGTACTTTAAGACGTCCCATTTCGATTTGTGATATTGATAAAGAAAAAGGAACACTGAGAATAGTATTTATTGTAAAAGGGGACGGTACTAAGCAGATTGCTGAAATAAATGAGGGCAGTCTTATTGATATGCTTGCACCTCTTGGTCACGGTTTTACAGTAGACGAGTCTTTCAAAAAGGTTGTGCTTGTTGGCGGAGGAATCGGTACTCCTCCTATGCTGCCTTTGGCGAAAATTTACGGAGAAAAAGCTACAGTAATTTCAGGTTTCAGAAGTGCGGAAGCTGTAATTTTGCAGGAAGATTTCAAAAAGACAGGTGCTGAAACTATTTTATGCACTGATGACGGAACTACAGGCAGAAAGGGTTTTGTTACAGAACCTCTTAAAGAACTTCTTGAACAGGGAAGTATTGACGCAGTTTATGCATGCGGTCCTATGCCTATGCTGAAAAATATTGCCTCACTTGCAGACCAAACAAATGTTTACTGTGAAGTTTCACTTGAAGAAAGAATGGGCTGCGGAATCGGTGCATGTCTGGTATGTGCATGTAAAACCAAAAAAGACGGTGAGGAGCATTTTGCACATGTATGTAAAAACGGTCCTGTATTTAATGCAAAGGAGGTAATCTGGTAATGGCTGATTTATCTGTTAAAATAGCCGGAGTGGAATTTAAAAATCCGGTAATTCCTGCATCGGGAGTTTTTGGTTACGGTCGTGAATATGAGGAGCTTTTTCCGCTCTCAAAACTGGGCGGCATTGCAACAAAGGGCACTACTATAACAAAGCGTAACGGTAATCTTTCTCCGAGAATTGCTGAAACTCCATCGGGTATGCTCAATTCTGTGGGTTTGCAGAATCCCGGCATTGATAAATTTATTTCGGAAGAACTTCCTAATCTTATGACAAAAGATACAGTTATACTTGCAAATATTGCGGGTTCTACAGCGGATGAGTGCGTAGAAATTGCAAGAAAACTTGATGAAACAGACGTTCACATGATAGAGCTTAATATTTCTTGTCCTAACGTTAAGCAGGGAGGAATGGCTTTTGGAGCGACATGCGATGGAGCTGCCGGTATTACTAAGCGAGTAAGACAGGCAACTAAAAAACCTCTTGTTGTCAAGCTGTCACCAAATGTTACAAGTATTGCAGAAATTGCAAAATCTGTTGAAGCCGAGGGAGCAGACGCTCTTTCACTGATAAATACAGTTCTGGGAATGAGGATTGATATTAATACAAAAAGACCGATACTAAAAAACAATATGGGAGGAATGTCCGGTCCGGCAATACTGCCAATTGCTGTAAGAATGGTTTGGCAGACAGCTAATGCTGTTAATATTCCGATTATTGGCATGGGCGGTATTTCAAGCGGCAATGACGCTGTTGAAATGATGATGGCAGGTGCCAGCGCAGTACAGGTAGGAGCTGCTATTTTCACTGATCCTTATGCTCCTATTAAGATTATAGACGGTATAAACGATTACCTTGACAGTAATAATATTAAGTCTGTTAATGAAATAATCGGTTCAGTTCAGCCGTGGTAGGAGATATAAGATGAAAATTATGGCTGTTGATTTTGGAGATTCCCGAACAGGTATTGCATGCTGTGACAAATCAGAAATGCTTGCATCTCCTGTTTGTGTTATAAATGAAAGAGACTTTGAAGAGTGCATAAAAAAAACCGCTCGGACGGCGGTTGAAAATAAAGCTGATATTATAGTAGTGGGATATCCTAAAAATATGAATAATACGCTTGGCGACCGTGCCGAAAAATGTCAGCTTTTTGCTGAAAAGCTTAAGGAGCTAACCGGAAAACCCGTTGAACTTTGGGATGAAAGAAATACTACCGTTTCGGCACACAATTACCTGAACGTAACAAATACAAGAGGGAAAAAACGCAAGGCTGTGGTTGACGCTGTTGCGGCGACAATTATTCTTGAAAGCTATATGGGATACCGTAAAAACAGCGGTAAAAGTATTAATGAACTTTAGTTTTATTTTTCTGACTTTTCAGTTTTAGAGAATAATTCTTTAACGCCTGTTATCAGCACAAAAACTGCAAATATTTTAGTTAGATAATCATTGCCGATGCTTTTGGCAATGTAGGTTCCGGCAACTGCGCTCAAAACGCCGCAGATAATTGCCGGAACTATTTTTTTCCATTTTACCAGCTTATTTTTAGTATGAATAATAAGTGCCGCTGCCGCTATGGGAATGAAAAAAAGCAAATTTACTCCCTGAGCAGTCAGTTGTTCCATACCCGCAATGAGCGTCATGTAAAGGATAAGTATCATTCCGCCGCCTAGTCCCATAGACGCAAGAATTCCTGTTAAAAAAGCCGAAATATAAAATAATATATTCATTTGCAAAGTAATCTTACTCCCGAAATTATTAATATTACGCCGAAAGCCTTTTTTAGATATTTAGACGGTATTTTTTTCATAAAAAATCCGCCGAGCAACGATCCTGCAAGACCGACAGCAATAACTATCAGAGTATCTGTAAAAATATCCTTGATGATATTGTAATAAAAGATACTGCTGACAATACTTAGCGGAAGGGTAAGCGCAATAGAAGTGGCGTGGGCTTCCTTTGTACTGAGTCCGGATTTTTTCAGCATAGGAACTGCAATAATTCCTCCTCCTGATCCGAACAGACCGTTAGCCAGACCGGTAATGATACCTAGAATGTAAAAATAAAATTTACCCACGCCGTCCTCCTGAAATTTATAAACTGATTTTTATCCGATCATTGACGAAAAGCAGTCTACTGCACTACCAAAAGCTTTTATAGCTTTACCTGTACTTTTTTTTAGCATTTTCTTTTTTCTGTCAGGCGACTTAGCAACCATATAAAATGCCGTACCTGCCATCATTCCAACAGCAGCGCCCTTTATCATTGGTTTGATTTCCATTTTTATTTTCACTCCTTAGATTAATTTGCAAAATTATTATTTGCTTGTATTACAGTAAAATTCAATATATATTTAACCAATTTTTTCCAAATACTTTACGAAACAATATATGGATTGACATAAAATAAATAATATAGTATAATATTACTGTAATAAAAAATATGGAGGATTTTGGTGAATATTGGAAAAAGATTTTTAAATGTCTTATTGTCTGTTGTACTGATTCTGTACAGCTTGTTTTCGGTTCAGCTGATAAGCGTGTCGGCAGAAGAAAAATCAAATGCTAAGGAAAGCAATCTGACTGAAGCTGTTTTGCCGGAATTGATTACATCAATTTCGAAAAGCGTTTCGAATACTTATATACTGTTGGGATCTAAAGCTATTTATAAAGAAGCGAAGGTAGGTAATGTTACTGTAAAGTGCGGAGAAAAAGTTGTCGTTCCGCTGGAACTGGATTCAATTAACAACAGCGCAACGGTAGTCGTGTCGTTACCAGAGGGGGTTACTTGTGAAAAGGTTGTTGATAATTTGGGAAATCCGCTTAAAACAGTAAACAATAATTCAACCTCAGAATTTACCATGACTGATACAAAAGCTTTTATAACTTATTCAGTTGATAAAAATCTTACTGACGGAGAATATAATATAAAATATAATATAATTGGGAATTATTATAGCGAGATTTATGAAGTGTTCGGAGGAGGTTTTACAGTAACAGGTAATTTTGCGGAAACGACTCCGACAGTTACAACATATACAGAAACAAAAACAACAACTACTGTTACGTCAGTAAACGAACTGCCTGTAGTTCCTATAAAACCGGTAAAAGGGGACGCCAACGGAGACGGTAAACTGCGTGCAAGCGATGCGGCATTTATTGCCAAAACATTGGCTGAAGCATCAATTGCAGGTAAAAAAATAAACCTTGAAGATTACCCCAATGCCGATTTTAATGAGGACGGGAAAATAACGGCTGCTGATGCAGCAGCAATTGCAAAATATCTTGCAGAACAAAGCATTAAAAAATAAAAATAGCGGACGTTAAAAGCGTCCGTTTTTTCATAAAAAATATATTTATAAATATTGAAATTAATGTGCTTTTTTGGTATAATAAAATTTATAGGCTATTTATAAATGAACGGAGCATAAAATGAAAAATCTAAATATTGTACTTGTGGAACCGCAGATTCCTCAGAATACCGGTAACATTTCGAGAACCTGTGCCGTAACAGGCGCAAAGCTTCATCTTATAAAACCTTTTGGATTTGAAATTACTGATAAACATCTTAAAAGAGCCGGTCTGGACTACTGGGATAAACTGGATATATATTACTATGAAAATTTAAAGGACTTTTTTGAACAAAATGAAGGAGAGTATTATTACTTTACCACAAAAGGAAAGCATGTATACAGTGATGTTGATTATCCTGACGATGCGTATCTGATTTTTGGACGTGAAGATAAAGGACTGAACGAAGACCTGCTTTATGAAAATCCGGAAAGATGTGTAAGAATACCAATGCGCAGTGATTTAAGGAGTCTGAACCTTTCAAATTCGGCTGCAATTGCAGTTTATGAAGTTTTAAGGCAATGGGATTTTCCCGATTTGTCAAGAGAAGGTCAGCTGACAAAATATAGATGGCAGAAAGAAGGCTGAATAATGCAGAAAATTAAAATTTTGACTGATTCTACCTGCGATATTCCAAAGGAAGAAGAAAAAAGACTGGGGATAAAAATTATGTGTTTTCCGGTCACAGTGGATGGCGTATCTTATAGGGAGAGACAAGATTTTTCCAATGCGGAATTTTATAAAATGATGGATAATGCAAAGGAAATGCCTACAACCTCACAGCTTACGGCGTATGAGATCCTTGAAGTGTATAAGGAGCTTTACAGCGAGGGTTGGACCGATGTAATACATGTTACAATTTCATCAACCGGTTCTGCAACATATAATAATGCACTTTCTGCAGCTCAGACATTCAAGGAAGAGGTACTGAGCAAAGATGGTCCGAAAATGAGGATACATGTTGTAGACTCTAAGAATTATACGGGCGTGTACGGTTATCCTGTAATGCAGGCAGCGCTTAAAGCGCAGAAAGGCGCTACGTCGGATGAGATTATTGATTATCTTCATGAGTGGCTGGATAGGGCAGAGGTTCACTTTGTTCCTATGACGCTGAAATATGTAAAAAGATCCGGACGTGTAACAGCGGCGGCTTTTGCAGGAGAACTTCTGGGACTGCGTCCTCTTATAAAAATTGTTGGGGGAGTATCAACTGTTGTTGAAAAAATCAGAGGTGAAAAAAATATCATACCGAAGCTTCTGGCAGACGCAGAACAGTATATGACCCCTCAAACGCCTTATCTTATAGTGAGCGGAAGCGATAAAACTCTTCCTAAGATTCTGGAACAGGCAATGACGGAAAAGTTCGGCTATCCTCCGGAATATATGGTTGAAATCGGCGCTGCTATAGCATGTAATGCAGGACATAATGTGGTAGGATTTGTAATCAAGGGCGGTCACAAGTAAAAAAATATATGTTTTCAAAAAAACTATTGCAAATTACCGGAAAATAGTGTAAAATAAAAATAATGGTTGTTAAAATAATAACAGCATTATTTTGTATTAAATGAAAGGATGTTTATTTAACATGGCAGGTTTAAACAAGGTTTCAGTTGACGACATTAACGTAAAAGGTAAAAAGGTTCTCGTAAGAGTTGATTTTAACGTTCCTCTCAAGGACGGTGTTATCACAAACGATAACAGAATTCAGGCAGCTCTGCCTACAATTAAAAAGCTTATTGCCGACGGCGGAAAGGTTGTTCTTTGTTCACATCTGGGCAAGCCTAAGAACGGTCCGGAAGATAAATTCTCATTGGCTCCGGCTGCAAAGCGTCTTGCAGAACTTGTTGATACAAATGTAATTTTCGCTAAGGACGATACAGTTGTAGGCGATAATGCTAAGAAGGCTGTTGCTGAAATGAAGGACGGCGAGATCGTTGTTCTTGAAAATACAAGATTCAGAGGTGCAGACGAAACTAAGAACGGCGAAAACCTTGCTAAGGAACTTGCTGACTTAGTTGACGGCGAAGTATTTGTAATGGACGCTTTTGGTTCAGCTCACAGAGCTCACGCTTCAACAGCAGGCGTTACAAAGTTTGTTAAGGAAACAGCTGTTGGTTACCTTATGCAGAAGGAAATCAAATACCTAGGCAATGCGGTTGAAGTTCCTGAAAGACCTTTCGTTGCAATTCTCGGCGGCGCTAAGGTTGCTGATAAGCTCAATGTAATTTCAAATCTGCTTGAAAAGTGCGATACACTTATTATCGGCGGCGGTATGGCTTACACATTTTTAAAGGCTAAGGGCTATGAAGTAGGCAGCTCACTGGTTGATATGGAAAAGGTTGACTACTGTAAGGAAATGATGGCAAAGGCTGATAGTTTAGGCAAGAAGCTTCTTCTTCCTGTTGATACAGCTGTTACAGCTTCATTCCCTGATCCGATTGACGCTGAAATTTCAGTAGAATATGTAGATTCTGACAAGATTCCTGCTGACAAAATGGGACTTGATATTGGTCCTAAAACTCAGGAACTGTTCGCTGAAGCTGCAAAGACAGCTAAAACAGTTGTATGGAACGGTCCTATGGGCGTATTTGAAAACCCTGTACTTGCTAAGGGTACAATCGCTGTAGCTAAGGCTCTTGCTGAAACAGACGCTACAACAATTATCGGCGGTGGTGACTCCGCAGCGGCAGTTATGCAGCTTGGTTTTGCAGACAAGATGAGCCATATTTCAACAGGCGGCGGCGCTTCACTTGAATACCTCGAAGGTAAGGTACTTCCAGGCGTTGACGTTATTGCTGATAAATAAGATTTAAATTGGAGAACAAGGCTTTCCTTGTTCTCTTTACTGTAAAAATAAACTTTTAAATAATAAGGAGTTAAGTAATGAACAAGTCACTAAGAAAGGCAATTATTGCCGGTAACTGGAAAATGAATAAAACAAGACCGGAAGCTAAGGAGCTTCTTGAAGCTATTAAGCCACTGGTTGCAAATGCTGACGGTAAGGTTGAAGTAATCGCATGCGTACCTTTCACAAACCTTGAAACAGCTATCAATACAACAGCAGGTTCAAATGTTAAAATCGGCGCAGAAAATGTCCACTTTGAAAAAAGCGGTGCATTTACTGGCGAAATTTCAGCTGATATGCTGGTTGAACTTGGTGTTGAATATGTTGTAATAGGTCACTCTGAAAGAAGACAGTATTTCGGCGAAACAGATGAAACAGTAAACAAGAGAACAAAGGCAGCTCTTGCAGCAGGTCTTAAGCCGATCGTTTGCGTAGGCGAGCTTCTCTGGGAACGTGAATGCAATATTACAGAAGAAGTTATTGCACGTCAGATCAAGCTTGATCTTTATGATGTTACTGCTGAGGACGTTAAGAAAACTGTTATCGCTTACGAACCAGTATGGGCTATCGGTACAGGCAAGACTGCTACAGCTGATCAGGCAGAAGAGGTTTGCGGATTTATCCGTGCGACTCTTGCAAAGATTTATGATAAGGCAACTGCTGATGCAGTTACAATTCAGTACGGCGGTTCAATGAACGCAGGCAATGCCGCTGAACTTCTTTCTAAGCCTAACGTTGACGGCGGTCTTATCGGAGGAGCTTCACTTAAGGCAGCTGATTTCAATACTATTGTTCAGGCTGCTGTTGAAGGCTGATAATAAAAACACAAAAATCGGAATCCTAAAGACAATTGGACTAATTGGTCTGATTGTCTGGATTTCATTTTTCATTATTGATTTTTCTCTCATGAAGCATGAAAATGAACCGATTTTCTGTATGGAAACTGGTGTTGACGATGGAGGTTCGGTTATTTATACAGGACTTGGATATGTTATTGAAAAAGTTGTAGATCATGATGAATACTTTAATAATGGCAATCAGGTTTTCATTTGGAACATACGTCCATGGTTTATGTGAATACTTTCTAATATATAAGGAGAGAAGTATGCCCTGTACTCATGAATTTGGAATAATTGAACATTTTTCCAGTCGGATTAAAAAATATTCAAAATACCAACCTGAAAAATATAATTGTATTTCAATTGATGATGATTATATTTTGCCTCTTGGAGAAAAACTTTATGGTATAAAAATGATTAATCCGTGTTTGAATGAAAAGTGTAAAACTCTTTGTTATTACGGAGTGACAATTATACCAGTTGAATCACTTAGCCAGTTCAGAACTGTATTTATTGAAGAGAATAATCATGTATATAATCAGATGATTTCGCTTATTGACAGAGCAATCGCTGAACAGAAAAATATTATACACTATGGTGTATAAATTTGAAAGGAATTGATTTTACATGACTAAAAAGCCTGTTGCATTAATTATTATGGACGGTTTTGGTTACAATGCCAGTGATTACGGCAATGCCATTACTGCTGCAAATACACCGAATCTTGACAAGTATATGCAAGGACCCCATACTCTTATCGGCGCCAGTGGACTAGATGTTGGTCTGCCGGACGGTCAGATGGGCAACTCTGAAGTAGGTCATACAAACATCGGTGCCGGAAGAATAGTTTATCAGATGTTGGTTAAGATTTCTAAATCAATTCAAGACGGGGATTTCTTTGAAAATCCTGCATTGAAGTCAGCTATGGAAAACTGTAAGGAAAAAAATTCTTCTCTCCATCTTATGGGACTTCTTTCACCGGGTGGTGTTCATAGTCATATGGAGCATCTTTACGGTCTGCTTGAAATGGCAAAGAAAAACGGTATTGAAAAAGTTTATGTTCATGCGTTTCTTGACGGACGTGACGTTCCGCCGTCATCTGCTGCTGAATATATGCAGCAGGCTTGCGATAAGATGAAGGAAATCGGAGTTGGCTCGGTTGCTACTGTTATGGGTCGTTTCTATGCTATGGACAGAGACAATGCTTGGGACAGAGTTGAAAAGGCTTATAATGCAATGGTATTGGGCGAAGGTGTTGAAGGCTGTTGTCCAGTACAGGCAATAAAAGATTCATATACAAATGGTGTTACTGATGAATTTATGCTGCCGACTGTATGCGATAAAAACGGTATGGTAGGGGAGAACGACAGCGTTATTTTCTTTAATTTCCGTCCTGATCGTGCAAGACAAATCACAAGAGCTTTTGTTGAAGAAGGTTTCAGCGGATTTGAACGTAAAAAGGGATTTTTCCCGTTAAACTTTGTATGTATGGCTCAGTATGACGCTACAATGCCTAATGTTTCAGTTGCATTCCCTCCGGAAGCGCTTGAAATGACATTCGGCGAATATGTAAGCAAAATGGGCAAGACGCAGCTTAGAATTGCTGAAACTCAGAAATATGCTCATGTAACATTTTTCTTTAACGGCGGCGAAGAAAAAACATTTGACGGCGAGGACAGAATTCTTATTAAGTCTCCAGATGTAGAAACATTTGATATGAAGCCGGAAATGAGTGCTTACGAGGTTACTGATTCCGTAGTTGAAGCCATTAACAGCGATAAATATGACGCTATTATTTTAAATTATGCAAATTGCGACATGGTTGGTCATACCGGTGTATTTGACGCCGCTAAAGCTGCTGTTGAAGCAGTTGACGAATGTGTCGGCAGAACAGTTGAAGCTGTTCTTGCTAAGGGCGGTGCAGCATTTATTACAGCTGACCACGGCAATGCTGATAAAATGTATGAAGCTGACGGTTCACCGTTTACCGCTCATACAACAAATCCTGTTCCGTTTATTGTTGTGGGTTACGACTGTGAACTCCGTGAAGGCGGAGTATTGGCAGATATTGCACCTACAATGCTTAAAGTCATGGGATTGGAACAGCCTGCTGAAATGACCGGAACTTCTATAATTAAATAATATTTTTATAATAGTAAACTTCCATACGGATTCTTTTAATTCGTATGGAATTTTTTTATATTTTTAGGAGAAAAAATGGAAAAAATTTGAAATTTGTCGTATTATCTGATATAATGTATACAAGGCAGGTGATAGAAATGGTAAGAAATTATCTGAATATTAATGTATATGAAGCATTTCAAAACAGAATGGAGTATATATTTCAGGAATTTGAAAATATATATGTATCTTTTAGCGGCGGAAAAGACAGCGGACTCCTCTTAAATCTTGTTCTTGATTATATGAAATCTCATAATATTAAAAAAAAGCTCGGTGTATTTCATCAGGATTTTGAAGCACAGTATGCAGTTACAACAAGTTATGTTCAGGAAACATTTGAAAAAAATCTTGATTTTATTGAACCATATTGGGTCTGTTTGCCTATGGCGACAAGAACTGCGCTTAGCAGCTATGAAATGTACTGGTATCCATGGGACGATACCAAAGAAAATATTTGGATCAGACCTATGCCTGACAAACCGTATGTGATTCATTTAAATAATAACCCTTTTTATTATTACAAATATAGAATGCATCAGGAAAGTCTGGCTAAGCAATTTGGCAGATGGTACAAAGAAATTCATGGAGGGGGAAAGACAATTTGTCTTTTAGGAATCAGAGCTTCTGAATCAATTCGGCGATACAGTGCATTTTTAAATAAAAAATATGGTTATAACGGTACCTGTTGGATCTCTAAAATGTTTAAGGACGTCTGGAACGCTTCGCCATTGTACGATTGGAGCGTAAATGATATCTGGACAGCTAATTATAAATTCGGGTATTCATATAATCCTCTTTATGATTTGTATTACAAGGCAGGTCTTAAACCTGAACAGATGCGTGTTGCATCACCGTTTAATGATTATGCAAAGGACAGTCTGCATTTATACCGTACTTTGGAACCGGATACTTGGGTTAAGCTTTTGGGACGAGTTCAGGGAGTAAATTTTACTTCAATTTATGGCAGAACTACCGCTATGGCATATAGAAACATTAAGCTTCCGGAAGGACACACATGGAGATCATATGCCGAATTTCTTTTAAATACTCTTCCGAAGCGTCTTAGAAAGAATTATGTTGAAAAATTTAAAACATCTATAAAGTTCTGGCACGAAACCGGCGGCGGATTATCTGAAGAAACTATTCGTGAGCTGACAGAAAAAGGGTATAAAATTAAAAGAAACGGAGTATCAAATTATACGCATGACAAAAAATCTAGAATAGTATTTATTGGAAAAATTCCTGATCATACTGATGATATTCTTTCAACAAAGGAAATTCCCAGTTGGAAACGAATGTGTGTATGCATTCTTAAAAACGATCATGCCTGTAAATCTATGGGATTTGCAGAAACTAAAAAACAGAGAGAACGTATTGATAGAATCAAAAGAAAATATAAAAGCTTGGAGGCGTTATAATTGGAATTTATTAGTCCTGTTTATGATGTAAAACCTGTACCCATTGAAAAAATCGTACCGAATACATATAATCCGAATGCTGTTGCACCCCCTGAACTAGAACTTCTGTATGACAGTATTAAAGAGGACGGCTATACTATGCCGGTAGTTTGTTATTACTCTTCTAAAGATGATTTGTATGTTATTGTGGACGGTTTTCATCGTTATCGGGTCATGTTGGATCACAAAGATATTTATGATCGGGAAAAAGGATTGCTTCCGGTTTCTGTAATTAATAAACCTTTGGCACAAAGAATGGCAAGTACTGTACGTCATAACAGGGCAAGAGGAACTCATGATGTTGATCTTATGGGAAATATTGTAAGGGAGCTTCATGATTTAGGTCGGTCTGACGCATGGATTTCCAAGCATCTTGGAATGGATAAAGACGAAATTTTGCGTCTGAAGCAGATAACAGGACTGGCAGCTTTATTTAAGGATATAAATTTCGGTCAAGCTTGGGTACCGGAAGAAAATACGGAGTCTGAAAAAGAGAAGGAGTTACTTTAATTGGTTAAAAATTTAGACGCTGTTATTACAACAGTGCGCCTATATAAGTTAAAATCCAAATTATTTCATATATTCAATAATATTAGCAATTATTTCAGGGGAATTATATTTTATTCCATTTTTGCCAAATAAAATTGCAAATGCAAAATTATCGGCAATGCATTCTTCAGCGGCAGTTACATATTCCGTATTTTTACCGATAACTTCCCAGAAATCCGAAGCATCATCTATAGAGTAAGTTTCTGAAAGGTTGTCTGTTGGTATAAGAACTGTTGAACTCCAGCTTAATAAATCATCGCCTTCTTTTTCAAAGGGTTTTGTTAAATACCATACCATATAACAATTACGTTTTTTACCGTTTATGGTAAACGTTGCGTAGGAATCATATTTAACGTCAGGATTTGAAATTATATTTTCTTTTATATTTTGAGGAAAATCTGGTTCTTCATCTGCAACTGAAAATCCAATCATTTTATACATATCCTTTTTAAATTGGGGATTAGAACGGGTAAGGCAATGGAAGATTTCATGAGTAATAATCTTTTTTAGAAGACTTGAATTGGATTTTGATACTAATGTGTTTGAAAGATAAATTTGGTTTTGCAGCGTATATCCGTAGGAACCTAATTCGTCTTCAGCAGTTGTATTAATAAATATTAATTCTTCATTCAGCGGAAGTTTATATCTGTTGCTGTCTATTTGCTTCTGTATTTCGGCAATTGCATCTGAAATTAATTTCTTTTGTTCAGCTGTAAATTCTAATATCTGAGCTTTACTGTATTCCTTGTATTCATCAAGTGTTGTATCATTTTTTTGCATTCGGTAATTTAAATCCTGTTGTGACATGTTATTAAGATAATTTTCATTTCCCATTTTTAAAGAAATTCCTTCGGATTTATCAGCGAAACGAAATTTAATTTCACATTTTTCTAAAGATTTGTTAGCAAGATATTTTGCAATAGACGCAGCGTCTGCTGCGGTGATTTTTCCGTCCTCATTAAAATCGGCATTGGGGTAATCTTCAAGGTTTATTTTTTTACCTGCAATTGATGCTTCAGCCAATGTTTTGGCAATAAATGCTGCGTCGCTGGCTCTTAAAACTCCGTCTCCGTTGGCGTCGCCTTTGATCGTTGACACCGCTGCATTTACAGAAATCAAGTCAAGGTTATATATACTGCCAAGCATTGAAAAAGCTAATGCAGATGATATAGCGGATTTTATTATTTTATTTAATTCCATACTATCCCCTATTTCACCATAAAAAATTAACAATTTTTTTATAAATATTATATCACCATTGCGCATATACGTCTATATGCAGTGTTATACAAATATAATAAATAAAGTTTGTTAATGTTTTTATTTGGTAATTAAAAACTGATTATCGGAAGATATGAAATTAAAAAATCAATATTACTGATGTTTTACAAAAGCTTCAGCGTGTTGAAAAATAGGACATTTATCGCTTTCTGAACAAACGTGGTTGTAGAATTCCTGATATACGCATTCCATTGAATCCTTTTTATATGTATTTATGTCGCATAACTTATACCTGACATTTACAAAATAATTTGTATTTTGAATTGGACAAAAATCAAAATATGGTTTTATTATATACATCCCAATATACCCCTTATTATTTAATAAACTGATTAATTTATTAAATTATATCATTGATTCCAGTTTTTGTCAATGTTATTTTACCCTAAATATTCTATATAAAAATTAATATATAAAAAAGTCCGGTGTAAACCGGACTTTTATCGTTCTGCCAGTGGAACTGTTTATCATCTGTTCGCTAGTTACTGCTTGATCTGATTTTAGTTTTTGCAACAAGAAGAACAACTGAAAAAATTGCAACTGCAAATAATAATTCTATGCCAAGATATGAGAAATACTTTGAACTGCTGAATAATTCATCTGATATACCGGCAAGCATGTTGTTTGCTCTGATAAACCAGTATGCGGGGAGGAAATGAGCCACATTAATGACCGCTTCTCCCAAGAATTTCTGGGGAACAAATACGCCGCAGAGAAAGCTCATTCCAAGACCAATAGTATTTGCAATCATATCAGTAGCTTTAGGACTGGGAGCTAATACCGATATCAACAGTGTCATTGAAAGAACAACAAGCATGAATACTAAGCTGTTGAGAACTGCAAGCAGACCTTCTCTGCATAAAAGCATTTTACCGCAGAGTATCAAGGCGGCAATCATGAAAATAAGCCAGATGATAACTGCATAAATGATAGCTCCCAAGGTAATCTGAAAGGTTTGTTTTGTAGTAGATACAGGTGAACAGTTTGTTCTGCTTCTGATTTCCTTTTTATTTATTGTCAGAAGAGCAGGGCATAGGCATGAGATCATTATAGCTATAAATATATATGGTAAATACTGAAAATAATAGTATATATATTCACTGTTGAAGCTTCCGGAATCAGAAAAATTTTCGGTTTTAACTTTAATTTCACTGTTGCTTGTCTGTGCTGTTTTTGATATAGCGTCGTCAATACTGAATCCGCCTGCGATATAACATGATAGATTTGTAACATACTGATCCAACTGAGATTCAAATAGTGCAGTTGAATATGTTCCGGATACCTTATAATTAGAAAACAGATCGTCAACTTCTCCGGCAGAAATTTTGTCTGAATATCCCTCTTTTATAGTAAGAACGTAGTCTGTACTCTGATAGTAAAGAGAATCCAGAATAGTGTCTTTGTCAGTATCAATATCTTGAATATTGTGATTGGAGCTTATGTAATCAACAAGTTTTTGGCTTGCAGCGGTATTATCCATATCTATTATGCATATGCTTAATTTAGTTTCTTTGAAATTATTATCTTTGGCAGATTGATTTGCCATTAAAATTGAAATTATCATAAAGATGCCAATATATAACAGAGCTGAAAATTTCTTTTTTCCGGCAATTTTTGCAAATGCCTTAAAGACTTGCATATTTCTTCCTCCTTGTCAGTAAAAATCCTCCGATTGTAAATATTACGGATAAAATCAGAAGCGTAACGAATTTTTCGGTATATCTTTTATAATCATCGTAAATATTTAAACAATAGAATAAATCTGAAATGAGAGCTGCCGGATTTATTTTGTTGATAATCGGCGCATTCTGTTCAATGACAGCTTTCATATTTCCGAACATCAGACCGCTTAAAAAGCATGACAGCATTGTTACCGACATTGAAATTGCCATTTTCACATTTTGATTTAGTCTTCCGAATGAACCTATAAAGAATCCCATTGTAACTCCGGTAAGACTGCCTACAGCACCTGATAAATATACCATAGGTATTTTATCGCCCATATCTACTTTAAGTATAAATAATATATAAGAAATTCCTATGCTGACGCATATAACCTGAGCGACAAAACTTGCAAGTAAGCTGGCTGTTATGGAGGTAAGCTTGTTAGTTGGTGAAATACATTTTCTAGCAGCAATTGCAGATAGATTTCCCTGATTATTTATAGCAATATATAATCCGCTAATAGAGCCGAAAAATGCAGCCATTGCTATAAGATTGTAAAAGTATTGAATGTATGTATCCATATTTCCATTTGATAGGGAAAGACTTTCGTTGCAGTTTATTTCCTGTGACATGGCATCGACTACGGATTGAAGATTCTGCGGATTGTTATTTACAGTTTCCATTATAATTGATTCACGTATTTGATATTGATCAAGAAATGATTTAATAATAGTTTGCTTTATGCCGTCATTTGAAACGGTAAGGGAAAGCTCGCTGTCCACGTTTATTATTCCGATGATATCATTTGTTTTCAGCATATCAAGTGCGGTTTGGCTATCAGTAAATTTAGAATCAAACATAGCATCTTCTCCGGAAGACAGTTCTTTTATTACTTCTTTAAAGGCAGTATTTTCAGTATTTTCAACGATTGCCACCGGTATTTTATTGAACATAGATTCCTTTTCATACATACTGTTAAAGGCAACATAAAAAAATGTTCCAAGAATAATAGGGAATGCAAGGATCCAGAATAAAAACTCCTTTTGCCTGAATGCATTTTTTAAGGAATACTTAAAATTATGAAAAAACATTTTAATCCTCCTTGTCTCTAAGTTCCTTACCTGTTATTTCAAGAAATACATCATTAAGAGTAGGAAGTTCTGAAAATACTCTTCCGAAAGGAACATTATTTTGAGTCAGTACATCAAGGATACGCACGAGGTTATGCTTTCCGCCGCTGCAATATACCATCAATTTATTATCGTTATAACTGACTTCGTAAACATGAGGAAGATCATTTATCTTAGATATAATTCTGTCTTCAAGATCTAGGACTTCAATTGTGACAGTTTCAGTATTTTTGATCATTTTTTTCAGTTCGTCTTTTGTACCTATTGCAAGATTTTTTCCTTTGTCCATAATTGCAATTCGAGTACAAAGCTGTTCTACTTCTTCCATGTAATGAGAAGTATATATAATAGTAGCACCGTTTCGGTTAAGCTCAGCGATACCTTCAAGTATTTTGTTTCTGCTTTGCGGATCGACTGCAACGGTCGGTTCGTCAAGTATGATAAGCTTTGGTTTGTGGGCAATGCCACAGGCTATATTCAGTCGTCTGAGCAGACCGCCCGATAGTTTTTTCGGATGGAATTTTATAAAGTCCTGCAAACCTGCAAATTCGATTGCTTCCTGTACATATTGCTTTCTCAGACTTTTATCTGTTATGTAAAGACCGCAGAAGTAATTAATATTTTCGTAAACATTCAGTTCATTGAAAACTGCTACGTTCTGCATTATAATACCGATTTGTTTTTTTATTTTATAATTGGAAGGAGTCATTTTTTCTCCGAAAATTTCTATTGTACCCTTATCAAATGAAAGCAGGGATAACAGACAATTGATAGTTGTTGTTTTTCCGGAACCGTTTGGTCCCAGCAGACCGAAAATTTCGCCCTCTTTGATTTCCAGATTAAAATGGTCAAGGGCTATAAGTTCTTTGTATCTTTTAACCAAGTTTTCTATTTTGACTACTGTTTTTGCCAATTTTATTTCCTCCTCATAAAGTTATACTAACATTATAAAATAAAATTGATATTATGTGAAGTGAAAAAAGTCACTTTTTTATATGACATTTGTCATATAGAATTTTTTTGAAATATAGACATATGGAAAATTTTATGTTAAAATAAAATTATAGAGGGGAGGACAGTGTGAATAAAATTACGAATAAGCTTGCAGTACTTGTATTATGCATTATCTTAATAACTGATTATGGCGAAAGCGCTATACTGTCTATTGCTGCATTTTTAATATCAGTATCATTATCTTCGATGAGTCAATGCTTTATCGGAAGCAGAATTTCTGCTGCGGTCCAGTTTGTATATATCGTACTTTGCTTTTATAATCCTGTGTTTTGCTGTATGCTCCCTTTGATGTTTTATGATATAATGTCTGAAAGAAAAATATTTTTTGAAATTCTTACCGGAACAGTATTACTTTTTAATATAAAAAGGTTTGGATATGTTCAGATAGTATTGATTTTTGCTATTATTGCTGTTAGCTTTCTTTTGGAAAAGCGTACCTCTGAGCTTGAAACGGCACAAAATAAATTGATTGAAACGAGAGACCAGTCGGAGGAAGTAAATATTCTGCTGACTGAAAAAAATAGGTATTTATGTGAAAGAAGAGATCATGAAATAAGAATTGCGGTCTTAACTGAAAGAAACAGAATAGCAAGAGAAATTCATGATAATGTAGGACATATGCTATCTAGAACGCTTCTTCAGATGGGTGCACTTCTTGTGACAAATAAGGATGATAAACTCAGACCGGAACTTGAAAAAGTTAAGGATACTCTTAATGAAGCAATGACAAGTATAAGAGAAAGTGTTCATAATCTTCATGATGATTCTGTAGACTTGAAAAATACTGTTATTGAGTTGACAAAGCCTTTGAAAGATAGTTTTAAAGTTAAGCTTGATATGGATTTTTCTGAGGATATTCCCAAAAATATAAAGTTCTGCTTTATAGGAGTTATAAAAGAGGGAATATCAAATATAATTAAATATAGCAACGGTGATTCAGTTATTATTACTATACGTGAACAACCGGCTTTTTATCAGCTTGTGATCGAGGATAACGGTACAAATAACAATGGTATTATTTACAGTGATGGAATTGGTCTTGAAAACATGAAAATCCGTACGGAAAGCCTGGGCGGTATATTTAAGTACTATTCTGAAAAAAATAAATTTAAAATATTTATTTCAATACAAAAGCAAGGAAGAATGTTATGAATATAGTAGTTGTAGATGATGATAACTTGGTTGCACTTTCACTTAAAACTATTTTGGAGGCTTCTGAAGACTTAAAGGTTGCTGCAATTGGCAGCAGCGGTGAGGAGGCAATTAAACTGTATGACGAGTTTGATCCCGATGTCCTTCTTATGGATATACGTATGTCTGGAATGACGGGAATTGAAGCAGGAGAAAAAATACTTGAAAAGCATAGTGATGCAAAAATACTGTATCTGACTACATTTTCAGATGACGAATATATTGTTAAAGCATTAAAAATCGGTACTAAAGGATATATTTTAAAGCAGAATTTTGAATGTATTGTCCCAGCACTGAAAACTGTTATGAAAGGACAAACCGTTTTCGGAGACGAGGTAATAAACAAACTGCCTGTTCTTATGAAAAAAACATCATATTTTGATTATGAAAAATACGGGATCAATGATAAGGAAAAAGATATAATCAGTCTTGTTGCTCAAGGATTAAGCAATAAGGAAATTGCAACTGAATTGTTTTTGAGTGAAGGGACAGTCAGAAATTATTTAAGCAGTATCCTTGAAAAACTTGAACTCAGAGACCGTACTCAGCTTGCGATTTTTTATTATAACAATAATAAATGAATAATATTGACATAAACGGAGGAATACTAATAATGAGTAAATCAGAAAAAGCTAAAGAATTATTTACAAAAGGCTATAATTGTTCACAGGCGGTACTGGGGGCATTTGCTGAAGACCTTGGAATGGATTTTGAAACTGCTATGAAATTATCTTCGTCGTTCGGCGGAGGTATGGGAAGAATGCGTGAGGTGTGTGGTACGGTAAGCGGAATGTTTATGGCAGCAGGACTTAAATATGGATATTTTCTTCCTGATGACAGAACCGGTAAAACAGAGCATTACAAAAGAATTCAGGAGCTTGCAGAAAAATTCAAGGAAAAAAATAAGTATATTGTATGCCGTCAGCTTCTGGGACTTGAGGGTAATGACAGCAGTTATGTTCCTTCGGAAAGAACGGGAGAATACTATAAAAAGCGTCCGTGCGTTGAACTGGTAGGGGATGCAGCGGAAATTCTTGAAGAATATTTTCAGGAAAATCCAATATAAACTAAATTGGTTTTTTTATAAAACAATTTGGCATATTGCAATAAAGGCTGTCAAAATATGCCTTAGTTTTCGGCATAAAAAATATCTTTAAAAGGTTGACAAAAAAATAACAATATGATATAATAACATTGTTAAGAAATTAACAATGCAAATAAGAAAGTACAAATAAAATTTTTATATTTTCAGGAGGATGCATTATGGCTAAGAAAGAAGAACCAAAGATTACTGCTGAACAGCCGCAGGTTGATCCTAAGGTAATGATTGACGGTCTGGTTCAGAAGGCAAAGGTTGCTCTGGATGAGTACATGAAGCTTGATCAGGAACAAATCGACAATATTACAAAGGCTGCTGCTCTTGCAGGTCTTTCAGCACAGATGGAACTGGCTAAGATGGCTGTTGAAGAAACAGGCAGAGGTATTTTTGAAGATAAGGTAACAAAGAATATTTTCTCTACAGAATATATCTGGCACTCAATCAAGTACGAGAAGACAGTAGGCGTTATTGAAGACAATGTAGACGAAAGCTACCTTGAAATCGGCGAACCTGTAGGTATCGTTGCAGGTGTTACACCGGTTACAAACCCAACATCTACAACAATGTTCAAGGCGATCAGCTGTCTTAAGACAAGAAATCCGATCATCTTCGGTTTCCACCCAAATGCTCAGAAATGTTCAGTAAGAGCTGCTGAGATTATCAGAGATGCTGCTATTGCAGCAGGCGCTCCTGAAAATTGCGTACAGTGGATTGAAACACCTTCAATTGAAGCTACAGGTTTCCTGATGAATCACGCTGACGTTTCTACAATTCTTGCTACAGGCGGTCCGGGAATGGTTAAGGCTGCTTATTCAGCAGGTAAACCGGCATTGGGCGTTGGTCCTGGTAATACACCATGCTATATTGAAAAATCAGCAAAAATCAAGCAGGCTGTTAATGACCTTATTCTTTCTAAGTCATTTGACAATGGTATGATCTGTGCTTCAGAACAGGCTGCTATTATTGATACAGAAGTTTATGATGAAGCAGTTGCTTTTATGAAAGAACATGGCTGCTACTTTGCAAAGCCTGATGAGATCCAGAAGATTCAGGATGTCGTTATCAATGTTGAAAAGATGGCAGTTCAGCCTTGGGTTGTTGGACAGTATCCATGGCAGATTGCTGAAAAGGCTGGTATCACAATTCCTAAGGAAACTAAAGTTCTCTGTGTAGAAATAGGCGGTACAAACGCTGAAAAGTATCCTTTGGCACTTGAAAAGCTTTCACCTGTTCTGGCAGTTGTTAAGGCTGATACAACTGATCATGCATTTGAAATGTGTGAAGAAATGTTAAAGCACGGTGCCGGTCATACAGCTGTTATTCATTCTTCAAATGAAGAGCTTATTGAAAAGTACGGAGAAACAATGAAGGCAAGCCGTATCGTTGTTAACTCACCGGCTTCATTTGGTGCTATCGGTGATGTTTACAATTCAATGGCTCCGTCACTGACACTTGGCTGCGGTTCTTACGGTAAAAACTCTGTATCAGAAAACGTTACAGTTAAGAACCTTATTAACAGAAAGAAAGTTGCTAAGAGGAGATTGAATATGCAGTGGTTTAAGGTTCCTGAAAAGATTTATTTTGAACCGGGTTCAGTTCAGTATCTTGCAAAGATGCCTGACATGCACAGAGTCATGATCGTTGCTGACCCTGGTATGGTTCAGTTTGGTTATGTTGAAAGAGTAACATATCAGCTCAACAAGAACGCTAACAAGCCTACAGTTGAAATCTTCAGCGAAGTTGAACCGGATCCTGATCTCACAACAGTACGTAAGGGTGTTGAAGTGATGAATTCATTCCAGCCTGACGTTATCGTTGCTCTCGGCGGCGGTTCTGCAATGGACGCAGCTAAGGCTATGTGGCTGTTCTACGAGAATCCGGATGCTGACTTTATCGGTATGGCTCAGAAGTTTATGGATATCCGTAAGAGAGTTTACAAGTTCCCTAAGATGGGTAAAAAGGCAAAGATGGTTTCAATTCCTACAACTTCCGGTACAGGTTCAGAAGTTACTTCATTTGCCGTTATTTCAGATAAGAGCAAGAATATGAAGTATCCTCTTGCTGACTATGAGTTGACTCCTGATGTTGCTATCATTGATCCGGAATTTGTTTATACAGTTCCTAAGGCATCTACAGCATTTACAGGTCTTGACGTTTTAACACATGCTATTGAAGCATATGTTTCAGTTCTTGCAAATGATTATACAGACGCTCTTGCACTTCATGCAATCAAGCTTGTGTTTAAGTATCTGCCTACATCATATGCTACGGCTGATCCTGAAGCAAGAGAGAAAATGCATAATGCTTCCTGTATCGCAGGTATGGCATTTACAAACGCATTCCTCGGTGTTAACCACTCATTGGCTCATAAGCTTGGCGGTGAATTCCATATTCCTCATGGTCTTGCAAATGCTTATCTGCTGCCGCACGTTATTGAGTATAATGGTGAACCGACTCCTACAAAGTTCGCAGCATGGCCAAAATATGATCACTATATTGCTCCTGAACGTTATGCTGAAATTGCAAAAATGATGGGATTTGTTCCGCAGAATGCAACAGCTCAGGAAGGTGTTAAGGCTTTGGCAGACGCTGTAAGAAAGCTTATGACAGACGTTGGTATTCCACTTTCAATTAAAGAAGCCGGTGAAATTGACAAGAGATCATATATTGAACCTAAGGTATTTGAGGACGCTCTTGATGACTTGGCATACAAGGCATTTGATGACCAGTGCACAACTGCTAACCCTCGTCTTCCAAGAATCGATGAACTTAAGAAGCTTTATATGCTCGCTTACTACGGTAAATAATTTACTATATATAATTAAGTACGCTTTGAGTTTCAAAGCGTACTTTTTATTATATTATAATTTCATTTACAGTGATTCTGTACAAATTATTTTAATTATATTAAAAGTAATATACAATATTAACAAAATTAAAAAAAGATAAAAAAACTGTTGACATATATCAAAAACTGTGATATAATTAATATTGTTGATTGAGGAATAATTTATTATAAAAAATAATATTATGCAGGTGTAGTTCAATGGTAGAATTCCAGCCTTCCAAGCTGGCTACGTGGGTTCGATTCCCATCACCTGCTCCAAAATACGCCGTTTGCAAGAAATTGCAAACGGCGTTGTTTTTATATAAAATTAAGCAGTGAGACACCTATACTAAAATAATAAACTTATATGAAAGGAAAAGTTATGTTGGAAAATTGGCTTCAAGACTTTACGAAAAAAATAAACGAAAGTTTCCCGAAACGTATAATTTTCATTGGCATTCAAGGCAGTTACGCAAGAGGTGAAGCAACTGAAAACAGTGATATTGACGTTGTTGTGATTTTCGATAAATTAATTTATTCCGATATAAAGCGTTACGATGAAATCATAAGCAAAATGCCTATGCGTGAAAAGATATGCGGTTTTATTTCAGGTAAAAAAGAACTTGAAAATTGGGACAGATCTGATCTTTTTCAATTTTATCATGATACCATAGCGCTGTATGGCAGTTTGAATTTTATAAAAAATCTGATAACCAACAAAGATATTTCCCGTGCGGTCAGGCTAGGCGCTTGTAATATTTATCATATGTGCGTTCATAATGCAATTCATGAAAAAAGCGACGATATTTTAAAATCTTTGCTTAAATCGGCTTTCTTTGTAATTCAAGCAAAGTATTATCTTGAATGTGAAGAATATATAAATAAAAGAAAAATATTGCTTGAAAATATCAATTTACAGGATAAAGAAATATTATTGTTGAATCCCACAGATGATCTTGATTTTGTATCGCAAAAATTAATTGCCTGGTCGGCAAATTTAATAGCTAAAGATTTATAAATTTATAAAATCCATTAAAACGGCTGTAAGCTACCAATTGCTTACAGCCGTTTAAATTTACGCAGTTTATCTGATTATCGAATGGGTCTAATTACTTTTATCAACAGTAAAATTCTATTGGATAGGCTAAATACGAAATTTCATTTAATTCATCAACAGTTACCAAACCTGACGGCGCATTTAAAACGCTTGGAATACGATTCACAATAGTTGCGCATGTATGCTCAACTGTAGCAGGTTTGACTACATGAAATTCTGTATCCGGTTCTCCTATTATTTTCCAATCGCACATATCACCATCATCAGGACCGTATACCTTGCCTATACATCTGGTTTCAATTATTGGACCTTGAAATGTTTCAGTTTTTACAACAGCTGCCATTCCAATACACTCTCCCTTAGGAATTATTCGCTGCATTGTAGAGGAGTAAACATCTTCTTCCTTAAAATAAGGAACACATTTTTGCGTCTGACTTTTAATTGTAAGTCCAAGCTTTGCAGCAAGGCTTTCGTTTGAATTCCATACATAGCACGGTTCTATAGTTTCAGGATGTGCAATTTGATTTTCAAATTCTTCTGCGTTTAATCCTACTCCATGAGCCTTTGCTAAAGCCAGTCCGTAATCCTCAACATTATAGCTTACTGCGCCTTCGATTTTTTTGATGCTATTACAACTCCCGGCAATCATACCAACCATGTTTATCCAGAAAGTATCTTCCATGCCGCTTCCGACAAATGTACAGCCATGTTCTTTGGCAATTACGTCAAGAGTGTTAGCACGTACAGGATCTGTTGTCCAACAATAGGTAGCTTCCTCGCAGGTTGAAATGACATTGATTCCACGGCTTAGACATTTAACATAATGTTCGTAGCAGTCACTAACCAGACTGAAAAGTGTAACAACTGCGATATCAGCATCAGTATTGTCCAAAACTTCGTCGGCATTGCTGTTGATAATCACACCAGTTTTTACACCAAGCTCTGCAAAATCACCAATATCCATACCAACCACTTCAGGATCTATATCAATTGCACCTACAATCTGAACTCCATGTTCATACATATATCGCAATGTATATTTACTCATTTTTCCGCATCCATACTGAATAGCTTTAATTTTTTCCATAATTAATAATCCTCTTTCCTTAAACAATTCCACACAGCCAACGGCTAAGTGTTTTACTGAAAAATCTGTACCTTGCTATTATTATATACCAAATACTGCGTATCATTCGCTTACAATATGGTAAACCTTGTACTTGTTCAGTGTGCTTTTTACACTGCCCATGACAAATATAAAACGACCTTTTTACAAAAGGTCGTTTGTATACATTTATTAAATTATTCTTGACTACTTATCAAAATCTTCTAAATTCAGAATATATTTTCTCAACAGTTCATAGTCATCTTCATCTACATTCAAATCTCCGTTTGCATCTGCTGCTCTCAAAGCGTTTCCTGATAATGTATTTGAACTTAAATGCTCTTTTAATTTAAGTAAATCATTACTTTTTACTTCTCCATCTTGATTAATATCTCCAACCAAAACTATATCTCTAGATACTGTTGATATAGGAAGGCTTGCTCCAGCTGTATTTTTCACACTGGTTACTTTATATGATTCAAGATAATCAGTTAGATTGCTTACGCTTGTTGGCGCATCAAATGAAACATACATCAACGTTCCTTGCGTATTAATATTAGACGTATTATTGTAGCTGACATCCATTACTCCATATGTATCCTGAGAAAACCCATGAGATCCCCCTAAATTTCCCTTGATAACTTTTTTAACCTCTACTATATTGTAATTATATTCCAGATGTGATGTCATTTTTGACACTCCAGAATTATTAGTCTTTAAGCTATAATAAATTCTGAAAGTCTTATTATATGATGCTGCATTAGCTGTCATCATACTGCCAAACGACATAGTTGCTATTGCGGCTGTTAAAAGTGATGCAATTGTTTTTTTCATTTTTGATTTCATTTTAATTACTCCAATACTTTAATATTATAAATATAAAAAATTGTATTTATACTTATAACCAAATAATACCATATAATTTTATTTTTTTCTATTGATTTTTTTAACAAAAATTTAAATATATATTGTATATTTTTACTTGTTTTTTAGGCATCTGTGAACAATTATTATAAACATAATGAAGAAAATCCTTTTAATGTTTCACTTCAAATTGACTCAACAGGATGCGTCGAGAGTAATATAACTGTTGAGGAATCTGCTTTTTCTGCAATAATCTGTGCATTATGACAGCTATTTAACAAAGCTGAATAATCTGCCGCAAACGTATCAGCAGAGTTTATTAACTCAGTTTCTGACGAATCCAGCAGACCTCGTATAAAAAGAGCATGCTCCATCATACTTTGATTCCAGAAGCATTCAACCTCTTTCATAGACTGCATATCGATTTTTCCGTCTGTTTCAAGCATTTGTACATACTTATGATAAAGCTTTGCTTCTCGTAATATATGCTCAATCAGCAGCAGATAATTCATTGTAAACATCTGATAGCTGAGTACTTTATTAAGAATCTCTTCTTTCAGCGCAATCAAGCCGTTAAGCAGCCTGATAGCCATTCGATTCAAAGCCTTTACCTGACCAAATCTGTTTGTAATTTCATGGCAGTTGCAACTGCTTAAATTCAATTCTCTTTCAGTAATATTGCGGTTAATGAAGTAAAAATACAGCGGCACTAAATTACCGCCGATTCTCAAAAATCAATCCCTGTTAAATTCGTCCATCATTCTCTGATACTCCTTTTCTTCACAGTCAATATAATCCTTAGTGAACTGCTCAACTTCATCAATACTGTTTTTCATCAGTTCAAAATCAACCGCAGCGGAGAAAATATCAATCTCTACATTTTCGGATTCGTCAGAAAATACCTCTATCCTGAACCCCTCGCAGGCAACGATCTCACCGTCCTCATTTTCTCTCGGCAAATAACCTCATCGGGTACGTTATCGGATTGCTGCTGAACCGCCCTCATAGGCTCGACACGCTTCTCACGGGCGGCTTGTCGCGCAGCTTTAAGACGTTCTCGCTGCTTAATCACATATTCGGGGTGAAGCCAAGCAATATTGCCTTCAAGATGTGAAAGCAGATGTTTTCTGCAATTTTTACACTCCGGTCCGTTTAATCCAATGCGAATCAGCCAGCAGCGAAATGTATAGCGAGTATTCTCGCTCTGAGTCACACGGGGACTTGCAGATTTCTGGGTCAACGCCTGATTGCTAACCGCCAACACCAGCGAAATATATGCTCTCAGCACACCAGCATTCAATCTGCTGTTGAAGGCTCTTACTTCGATATTATTGTCAGTAAAGACTGGGTGTAAATTGAGGCAACGATATCTTGACTGATCGTAATGTGAGTGATAATCAGCGTCATCATTATACCAAAGATGTTTTATCGTCTGAATTTCCCGTGGCTTTATCTTGTTAAGTTTTTCAAGAAAATGCTTGTCAACCTTTTTGCAATAGGTATTTTCACGATTTGAATCAACCTGTAAAGCCTGATACAACATATCCTCTTTACTGGCAAAAATATTTACCAAGTTCCTCAATGTCCGAGCATCATATGGTTCAAAATCGATGTGAATATGGATTCCTGTCGACTCATTGCAGATACCTCCGCTTCGCCGAATGGAACGCACAACCTCCTGCAAAAGAGCCATGACCTCATACTCCAAAATTGGAGTAACAAGTTCCACAGAATATTTTTTTGAAGCCGGATAACCGTCCTTAGTTGTACAATGAATGCTTGCGTCAGACATGATTTTCCATAGCCTGTCCTGATTATCATAAACATCGTATCGGACCAGAGAGGCAGCTGCAAAGGCAATAAGCAAAGTTTTGGGCGGTTCGCCGAGGCATTTCGGCGGGAGCTATGATCGAGCCTGTGCATTCTACCTCCACACCATGTTTTTGCTGCAGCTTGCAAATTAGATTTTGCAGGTTGTTTTTAGTTGGGAGGCAGTAATTTGTCAGGAAATTTTGAAGGGATTAAGGTATGGGAGATATGGCTTAACAAGGCTACAGGCAAAACATGGGGAGAATTCAGAGACTTAGTAATACCGCCGGAAATTGAAACGCCGGATATTTCTGAAATGCTTGCAGAATCAAGCCGCACTTTAGCAAATTTCAATCCTTATGAGGAGGCGGAACATGGAAATATTTAAACTATTTGGTAAAATAGCTGTTGATAATTCCGAAGCTAACAGGGCGATTAATGAAACTGTGGGGAACGTAGGAAACGCTGAACCAAGAATGTCCAAAGTCCTAAAGAAAATAGGAGCAGCGGTTGTTGTCGCATTTGCTGTCGATAAAATAAAGGATTTTGGCAAGGCGTGTATAAGCGCAGGAATGGACTTTGATTCACAGATGTCGACTGTTGCGGCGATATCAGGAGCAACAGGCGAGGAATTTGAAATTCTGAGAGCCAAAGCACAAGAAATGGGTGCTACAACTGCATTTTCCGCAACTGAATCAGCACAAGCTATGGAATATATGGCAATGGCTGGTTGGAAAACCACTGATATAACAAACGGACTTGCCGGAGTAATGAATTTAGCGGCAGCTTCCGGTGAAGATTTGGCTGCAACCTCTGATATTGTAACGGACGCTATGACTGCTTTCGGAATGAGTGCAGAAGAAAGTACTCATTTTGCTGATGTACTCGCCAAAGCAGCTACAAATTCAAATATCAATGTAGGCATGATGGGAGAAACATTTAAGTATGTTGCTCCGTTCATTAACAGATTCAGACGGAAAAACTAAATCATTCGGAGAAACGCTGTCTGATTTGCGAATAAGCTTTGCAGACCTTGACGAAGTCTAGAAAACCCAGTACGCTTCTGCAATCGCCGGAAAAGAAGGAATGTCGGGACTGTTAGCGTTGATTAATTCAAGCGATGAAGATTTCGATAAGCTTACAGATTCTATAAAGAATTGTACGGGCGCGTCTGAGAAAATGGCAGAAATCAGACTAGACAATCTTGAGGGTGATGTTACGCTTTTTAAATCTGCATTGGAAGGCGCACAAATAGCCATTTCAGATAAGCTTACTCCGGTTCTGCGTAATCTTGTGGAGAAGGCTACAGATTGGCTGCCAACAGTGCAGGATAAGCTTTTATCTGCTATTGATGTTGTTATGGATATTGGAAAATATCTTGCACAAGAGCTTACACCGATATTAAGCAGCATAGGTAAATCTGTTCTACCGATAATTAAGGACGTTCTTAAATCAGCAAAAGCTATTATTGAGCAGCTAGTACCTGTTATAAAAAATATTTGGAAATTTGCTGAGCCTGTCTTTAAAATAGTGGTAGATACAATAGACTTAATTGTGGAATATCTTCCGACACTACTTCAAGATGTTCTTGATTTTATTGACCCATTGAATTTGATTCATAAAGAGACAAGTCAAGTATCTGAAGAATATCTTAAAATGGCTGATAGACGGAAGTGCCATAACCCAAGACCTAATAGCACGTGCTGATATGAATCTTGACGGTATGGTAACGAAGGAAGATTTGGCACTTTTAAACCGATATGTTTCCAGTGACGGG
>NZ_JAOQKH010000060.1:0-2258 GCF_025567485.1 Porcipelethomonas ammoniilytica
GTAGAAACCGACGGTCAGACATATGAGGTCGATAAAATCACCTACAACATGATTGACGATGAAAACAAGTATGACGAGGTCAAGGAAAGCGTTGATATCATGGGCAATACTACAAAGTATGAACGTGACAGCAGCGGCAATGTTACCAAGCAAATCAACCCTGACGGTACTTTTACTTTAGCACGCTACAATGATAAAAATATGCCGCTGGTTCAGGTTGACGAGAGCAAAAATGTTGTGATTAATGAGTATGATGAATCGGGCGTAAATGTTCTGAAAAAGTATCAGAGCCTGAGTCCTGTTTCTAATGCAGACGCAATTGCACAGAGCAGTTATAATCTTGCAGATGTAACTTATTCCGATTACGCAATGACCGTTTACACATATTATCCTGCAAGTGAAACAGCTTCAATTGCAGGTCTTGTCCGCACTATTACTGACCCTGAAGGGAATGTGACAGAGTACACTTATGGAACTTCCGGCAACGCAAAGGGACTTCCCATTAAAAAGACCATCAAGGACGGAAATACTGTTGTAAACACTGTAGAGTATGAGTACAATTCACAGCTTCAGGTCTCGAAGGAAACCACAAGCGTTGACATTGCAAACAACGTTTATGCGGTAAAGGAATACGAATATGATAATTTCAACAACGTCACAAAGATCAGCGATTATGGCACAGGCTCAACAGCTGCTGTTACCATCACGGAATACGATAAACTCAGCAGAAAGACAGCCGAATATTCGCCTAATTATTCTGCCGACAAGAGTCACGGAACGCACGTCACATATTACCCAAGCGGCGCAGTTAAAACCCAGACCGACGCACTGGGTAATGTAACCTCGTTCACATACGACGCTTATGGAAATGTTACCGAGAAAACCAATCCGGACGGCACAATTAATATCGTTGAATACGACGGTTTGCAGCGTGAAAAGGCAACATATTTTAAATCCGGAGCAGACGCTGCAAAACAGATTCTTACGGAAACCTCTTACGAATTCGTAAAGAATCACGGCTTTAATATTTACACGGCTCTTGACAGTTCTTCTTCCCACTCATGCAGCGGACTGAGAACAATCAAAACCACATACATCACGGCTGAAAAACAGGTTGTTACTGAAACTCTTGCCGATTTCAGAGGCAATCCTGTTGAGGAAAAAACCAACGATGAAACCAAGAGAACAAGCGCATATTACGCAAACGGTCAGCTTGCCCGTCAGACTGACGCTTTAGGCAATACTACCAAATATGAGTACAATTTCCTCAACAAGGTGACCAAAATTGAAGCTCCATTTGAGGGTGAAAAGTATTCTGTCACAGAAAACAAGTACGACAAAAACGGCAACATTATCAAGGTTATTCAGAATGTTGACAATAACAAAAACAGCGTTACTCAGAATCAGTACAACGCTATGGGACTGCTTGAAAAGGTAACTCTCAGCGATGGTACTGTAACCGACGAGAAGAATATTTCAAAATATTTTTACAACAATGCCGGAGTTCAGGTTAAGATGTACACAGGTATGTCCTCTGAGAATGACAGCACATATCTGACAACAAATTATGAGTATGACAGCTGGCTGAGAGCGGTAAGAACCACCGACAGCACTGGCTACAATTCAGGTACGATTACATATGATCTGAACGGAAATGTTCTTACTTCAACCGACGCTAACGGCAATGTTACAACAAATACTTATGACGCACTTAATCGTGTGCTTACCTCAAATACGGTTAACTCAAGCGATTCTTCCAAGAATGTCAGCAAGTCGTATACTTATGACAGTATGGGAAAAATTACTAAGACAGTGAGCAACGGTCTTACGACAACAACAATTTATGACTCGCTTGGAAGAAAATATACAGAAACCGAATATGACGGAAATGGCTACTCCATTTTCAGAGGATATTTCTATGAGGGAATTTCTCAGTATTTAAGAGAAGAACTTACAGGGCAGTATCATCTCCTGCTGTATTCTTCAAAAACATATGAATACGACGGTGAAATGCGTGTTGTTAAGGTTAAGGAATCAGGAGAAGAAACTGTATCCTATACTTACGATGCAAACGGAAACAAGAAGTCTGAAACCCTTGCAAACGGCGTAATTTCGACCTACACTTACAACAAGGCGAACAGAATTACAAATATCGTAAACAAATCCAGCAATACTACCATATCGAGCTACGAATATTCGTATTATCTTGATGGTTCTGACGCTTGCAAAAAGACTACAGAAAATGGTATAATAGAAAC
>NZ_JAOQKH010000061.1:0-2136 GCF_025567485.1 Porcipelethomonas ammoniilytica
CACCGCGCTTCTCAACGCCCGGTCGCATTGCCATGTAACCGACAAAATTCTGACGGTTGCCGATAACATCTGCATTGCGCTCAATAATTGTGCTGATCAATTCAGACGCATTTTCAGCTGTAGGATTATTTTTGTAATCCTCGTACTCCAAATATCTTTTAGCTTCCGGAAAATCTGAAAGTAGTTCGTCAAGCAATTTTTTCTGCTTTTTAGTTGTCGCAGCATTCAGATCATACTTTTTCTGTTCACGCACCTCAACCGTTTCACGGGTTGCGATGTATTTTGTGTAGTTCCTGCGCTGTGATTTTGTCTTTGCTGTGCCAGCTTTCAAAAAGCGGCTTGTAACTATAATCTGCGACATTAGTCACCGCTCCTTTGATAGCGAACCGCTTTTTCAAAATTAATTATTCCGTTGATGCGCTTCACTTCATCCATGCACATGATACGAAGCTTTTTCAGAGTATCGTCGTCAATTTCATTGATCGCCGCAAGCATATGGGTCAGCGCGCCGACCTCCACCGCAAGCTTAAACAATGCCCGTGACAATTTCTGCTCGCTGCCTTTTACGATTCCCTCGGTAATCACCGCAAGCTGCGGTGCGATAAACTCCGTTGCGGTATGCTCCTGATTCAGAAGATAACCGCAGTAAAATCTGATTGCCTTTTCCATAAACTCGGTTTTTGAACGACAGTTGTCGATTTCATACAGCATATCCACCTTTTCCATCGTGTCCGGAAAAACATACAGCGGAAATTTGATTTTTTCCTCTGCGACATTATTTGAAACTGCCGTATTTGCGTTGTTTACGCTTTTTTTATTTGTTTCTGACTCCATGATTTTTGAAAACCTCCATTTTTGACTCCATGCAGATTCGGCGAGCTTTGCTCGTCCGATGTAAATGTTCCGGCGGCTTTGACGCCGGAACTTTAACCAGCAATAAAATAAATGACCCTCAAACCCACCCGAAATCACCTGATTTCCGCTATTCCCAAACTCTGCGACAAATGCCCCAGATTCGCTACGACCGTTCTCATAGGGTAGTTTCCGACCTCACCGCCGAAAACGCCGTACAAGCCGACATGGTGCGAACCGGGGCGTATTACTGCTCCGACTGCATTTCCGATTCCGCAGGAGCAGTATTTTTTGTCCTGCGGGACGGCTTCTTCGCCGCCGTCAACTCAATAAATTCACGCACATTTGAGGGCACATATTTCTGATAAAGCTGCTCTGCAAACTTTTCAAGTTCATCTGACAGCTTCATATTTTTCTGTCCCAGATACATTTCAAGCGCTGATAATTTTTCAGAATCAATGCTTACTGTGACTGATTTTTTCATTCAATTTTTCTCCCATAAAATATAAAAATTTCTTTAATTATCCTCGCAGGATTTATACTGCTCTTTCATTGATTTGATGTGTGCGGCATGGGTCCAGCGTCACGCTGGTCTATATATGATATATACGGAATCTGAAGCCAGTGCGTCCATTCACGCCCTGCAAGCTTGGTTCTGGTAACCCCTCTGAGGGTATTCATGGCTTCGATTACCTCGCCGTTTCCGATGTAAATTCCTATGTGACCGTCCACCCAGACTGCAAGTCCGGGGACTTCGGGAATGGTATCGATCTTACCCTTAACCGTCGCATTTGCGAACATCGCATTCGCTCCAACGTCCATCATACCGTTAGAGCCAACAACAATTTCACCGCTTGCGCTGTCATACCAGCCGTAACCTTTGATCAATCCTACACAGTCGGAGCACCTCTTTCCAAGCCAGTTCTGACGGATGAAGTCCATGTAATCTGTAACTTCGCCGCCGAACACAGAGGCTCTGTCCTGCAAAAGCGATTCCGTCAGCACGTTTCCGTATGTGCCGTAGACATAACCCCAGCCATTCTCATACGCCTGAATCGCCCACTGCACAAGTCCCAGATTATTTTTCTTCTTTTCGTCATATTCTTCAAACTGAATCTCATTGCTGAAGCTATTTTCCTCGCCGTATTCGATCCACGGAATTTCAAACCATGCAGTCCAGCTTCCGGCAGAAACAGGTTCTTTCACAACGCCGTCCGCAGCAGATTTTGCATACACAACATTGCCGTCGCCAACGTAAATCCCGATGGTATCGCCGCTGATCAC
>NZ_JAOQKH010000062.1:0-1764 GCF_025567485.1 Porcipelethomonas ammoniilytica
GAATGCAAACGGTACAACATATGCCGATGATGTTTTTATTGCGGGTGATGAGGGCCCTGAGCTTATTATAGGAAAAAAAGGCGCTAAGGTCTTTCCGGCAGATGAAACTAACAGAATTATTGATGCTGTAACAAATGATAATCATTTCAACGTTCCCCCTGCCGAATCCCCTGTAAAAAAGTTTGAAAACAAAACCGAATCAGTATCCCGCCGTGAAGTTGATCTCAACATCAACGGAAAGGGTTCTATAAACGTAAAAAGCAATATGGATAAGGAACAGGTTGCGGAGATCCTTATAGAAAATTTAAAGCCTGCACTTATGAGTATTATTTCAACTGAATTATTTGAGGAGGGCGAAGACTCTTATGACTTCTAGCAAATATCAAATATGGCTTGAAGCAGGAAAAAAGAAACATCAATTGCCTGTGAATCCCGAAAGTATCAAGATTCAGAGAAACGGCAACAATCAGAGCGTAACCATTGCCGGACTTGGAGAAACTACCGTATTACAAGAACCCAAAGCCGTTACGATTTCATTTTCGTCCTTTTTCCCCAAGACGTATTTCCCCGGCTGTACTGTGAAAAAACCTCTTTTACCCCATGCGTATATCAATGCAATATCCACATGGCTTAACGAAAAGACTGTTGTCCGACTGTATATAACTAAATGCGATATTGTATGGTATGCAACGATTGAAAGCTTTTCCTACTCCCAAAGCGGCGGAGACGTTGGTTCTTATGATTATACCATTTCGCTGAAATCATATAAGACGGTGAGAGTCAGACAGATAAATATTAACAAGAACAAAAAAGCGTCTGCCCCCAAAAAGACAAACGCAAGAGTCAATACCAAATCAAAGCCTAAGACTTATACCGTAAAATCAGGAGACAGCCTTTACAATATTGCCAAAAAGTATTACGGAGATGGATCTAAGTATACTAAAATCTATGAAGCCAATAAAAAGATAATAGGCTCTAATCCTAATCTGATAAAGGCAGGTCAGGTATTAACAATACCGTAAGGAGGCAAGTTATGTCCGATATCAATTTGATTTTATACCGTGACGGCAAAACCTACGATATCTCGGAACTTGTGGAAAGTATCAAGTGGAAAGGGAGAAAGGGTTCTGCCGCACGGTCTGTAAGTATTTCGCTTCTGGACTGTAAAGGCGCACAAAGCGGAATAGATGTCACAAAAGGTCATCAATTGATTTTCAGTTATAAGGGCAAGGAATTATTTAGGGGTATGATAATGTCACAGCAGCAGTCCGAAAGCTTTAAAATGCCAATTACCGCCTATGATAACGGTATTTACCTGTCAAACAATAAAGATACATTCGTGTACGAGAACAAAACCGTACACGATATTTTTATTGACGTGTGCAAGCGTTTCGGTATTAAATATTCGGACGTTGCAAAGACATCATACAAAATTCCGGAGCTTACAAAGTCAAAAACAACTGCATGGGACGCAATACTCGACGCCATTTCTCAGGATTTTAAAGCTACGGGAACAAAGTATTATGTGAATTCCTCAAAGGGAGTTTTAAGCCTTATAAAACGTCGTGAAAATATACTTCAATGGGTTCTTGAGACGGGCGGAAATATTATGTCATATACATACAAAAAGAGTATTGAGGATATAAAGACACGTTTAAAAATTCTCTCTGACGAAGATAAGGTTTATGCCGTTAAGAAGAATACCGAGCTTGAAAAGAAAATCGGTATTTTTCAGGATATCGAAAAAAAGGACGATGATCTTTC
>NZ_JAOQKH010000063.1:0-881 GCF_025567485.1 Porcipelethomonas ammoniilytica
ACAGATAAAAGTCGCAAATCATAGAATTGAGGACTTGGAAAAGGAGATGCACAAATGAACATTTTAAAGAAAAATTGCATAAAGCGAGCATTGAGAACATTTTTACAGACAGCAGTCGGTTACATAGCGGTTAATATCGCCGCAACTGATCTGACTGTAAAATCCGCTGTTTTGGGACTTTGTATTTCTGCCATATCAGCAGGTATGGCGGCGGTTATGAATTTGAAGGAGAACTAAATGAATAAATACAGAAAAAAGCCTATAGTTATAGAGGCATATAAAACCGACAAACCTGTTGTAATAAAAACATTTGAAGGGGATATGAAAGCTTCTATAGGAGATTTTATTATTACAGGTGTAAATGGCGAACAATATCCATGTAAACCAGATATTTTTGAAAAGACGTATGAAATTATAAAATAAAGTTGACATATTTCCATAATTGATGTATAATAATAAAAAAGGGGCATACCGATAGACGGTCGCTCCCTCACTAAATTGTTTATTGAATAAACCGCTTTAGTTTAGCAGCTGAGGGCGGTTTATTTCTTTATATTCTTGATAACTTCATTAAGAGTCACAAGGATTAAGAAGATAATGATTGATTCCATTATCTATCACCTCCTTGCCAGCTTATTTCGCCTGCACTTTCGTGGACGATAAGTAAATTTATGGCGTAAGGAGGGAACAACCGCCTACCGAACGCAATAGGAAAAGCGTTCGGCAGACTTGCCCTAAAGATGGCAAGCCTACCGTTTCAGGTATGCCCATAAACATTATTATACTATAATCGGCATAATATGTCAATATGCACTCTGTTTAACAGGGTGCATTTTTATTAAATTAAAAATGAAATGAGGTAAATAAAAATGAGTAAAAAA
>NZ_JAOQKH010000063.1:1170-1762 GCF_025567485.1 Porcipelethomonas ammoniilytica
GTCAAAGACGTTGGCAAACAATATTAATACAGAAGTAAAGAAAATCATGTCGAGCCGTGGTGTTAAGACTAAGCTTGGTAATGGCGGTACGGACTATTTTGCAATTATCAGAGAAACAGCAGCCCCAGCGGTACTTTTAGAGGGCGGCTTTGTCGACAGTAAAAAGGACGCTGATTTCATCAAGGCAAATTACAAAAAGCTTACCGAAGCATACGCTAAAGGTATTTTAAAGACGTTGGGTATTTCTACAGCAGCAAGTCCTGCAAAGCCTATACTGGATAAGACAGGCTATAAAAAAGGCGATAAGACTATTGGCGTGTTATCGCTTAAAGAATTACTGTTGACAGCCAAAACACTAGGTATTAACAAGTACGGTATGGACAAAAATAAGTCTTTCGGTACTGGTACACTGAATGCTGTAAACTATCTGTTAGGCGTGTGGGGATATCAGCAGAACGGTATTGCGGGGGAAAACTTCATTAAGCGCTTACATACTGAGATTGATAAGAAAATAAAATAGTTTTTGGAGGTATTTATATGAAAAGCTTTATCCCATGGGTTGGCGGCAAGAGCCGCCTTGCAAAGAAAATCA
>NZ_JAOQKH010000064.1:0-1727 GCF_025567485.1 Porcipelethomonas ammoniilytica
GCTGTAATTTTACCGTCCTGATTGAAATCCATAGCTGGATAATCCTCAGCTGTTATTTTCTCTCCTGAAATAGACGACTGTGCAAGCTCTTTTGCAATAAATGCCGCATCGCTTGCTGCAAGCTTTCCGTCTCCGTTGGCATCACCTTTTATTTCAGGAGTTGTAACCGTTGTCGTTATCGGAGTTGTTTCCGCAGCTGATGTTGTAGAAATAGCAGTTGTTTGTGTTGTTACAACTGTTGTTTCAGTTGTTGTTATATCAGTAGTAACAGGAGTGGTAGTTGTTACAGGCTCGTCATCAAGGGCTATAAATTTAATACCATTTTTTTGAGCATATATTTCGGCGGCTGTTCCTTTATATCCTCGAATTACTTCCTTTGAAATTTTAAAATACTCACAATAAGGTACGTATTCCTCGAATCTTTCGTCATATATATAACTTGTATGTCTGGCATAGCCTATAGATTCAAATCCAATATCAGTTACGCTTTTAGGAATAGTTATATTATGAACTAGATTTTTAGACATTGCAGGGTTTTGTGTTCTTTCTGTACCCTCCTCACAAAAAGCTCTGAATCCAATCTCTCTTACACCTTCAGGTATTATCAAATCCTCATAATAACACCCGTTGACTAAGAATGCGTTATTTGCAATTTTAGTAACAGGATAACCATCTATTTCACTAGGTATTTCTTTAATAAACCCACCTCCAATGAATCCAGTTATTGTTGCTTCACCATTAGTAACCTCATACGAAAAATCATTCACAATATTTATTTCATCAACAGCTGAAACATTATTGAAATTAAATATAATTAAAACTAATAAAAGTAAAACTTCCAATGAACTAATTAAAATATGAGCTATTTTATTCATACTACCCCTCCTCATTATTTATTTCATATATAGTTACATTACTATCCTGAGGCAACCAATTAGAATATAAATCGACTGCTTCACTTGGCACATACAATTTTATATTGTTCTGGCAATAAAAAAATATATTATTAATATAATTCTTAGGATTATTTGATTTAAATGTCACTTCTATAAGATTATTACAATTGAAAAATACATAACTATCTATGTTTTTCACACTTTCAGGAATTTTAATACTTTCTAAAGCTGTTTTTGCAAATGCTGAATATCCAATTTCCTCAACACCTTCCGAAATAGTCACATTTTTTAAGTTTCTGCATTCATTAAATGCATATGTTTCAATTCTTTTAACACTTGAAGGAATATATACCGATTCCAAAGCTGTTGCAGCGAATGCTGCCCAACCAATTTCTTCAACACCTTCTGGAATTGTTACACTTTTCATATAAGGACAGTCACTAAACGCATTGCTTTCAATATTTTTCATTCCTTTGGGTAATATCACACTAATTAATCCACAATTTTTAAATGCTGAATTTTGAATTTTAATAACACCTTGCGGAATGTTTACTTCCGAAAGATTTATGCAATTTTCAAAAGTATTGGCAAAAATATATTTAATATTTGGTATATCTATTTTTTCTAGATTAACACAATTATGAAATGCACTTATTCCAATATAGTATATGTTGTCAGGGGTTCAAAATTCAATTAAACTTATTTGCGAATCTCTGAATGCTCCGTCACATATTTTTGTGACTTTATGTCCGTTGATTTCTGCCGGTATTGTTACTTTTTTCAGAATATCCAAAAATTGTTACAATAATTGTATATATAGTATTAAATACA
>NZ_JAOQKH010000065.1:0-1645 GCF_025567485.1 Porcipelethomonas ammoniilytica
CTCTTTTGAAGCACTTAATCTTTATAATCAGCAATATCGGCAACTGTTTTTATTAATCTGGCAACGGTCCGAATAATTGCCAAAACCCATGCAGCTATATAGCAACCTGTAGGTATCTGACCTGTATCCAGTGCATAAAGCAGTATTAATGTTGAAATCATTTCGATCATCCTTTCTTATTTTGGGTATAAAATTAGCACCTTCAGCTGAACTGAAAGTGCTTAAATTATTAAATTATTAGATCTCTGGAACAGTATCCTTTATTCCTTTAAGCAAATTTGCGGCTTTCTTCATCATTGAATTATCCGATAAATATTCCAACCCTTTCAGCGTTATGTTTATTGATAAAGGTTCTCGCAAATGGGTTGTTTGCTGACCTAGGTTTTTATAGGGTATTAATCCGGTTATATATCCGTCTCTCTGCATTTCCATTAAGAGTTTATTACGACGTTCTTTCGTTATTCCTAAAACCTCTGGACTTATTAAATTATCATCAAATTCTTCATAATCCATTGATTCTTCAAGAGCTTTTAGAATTTTATAAATCACAGTAAAATTATTCATTATTAATCTCCTGTATATCTTATTATTTTTTAGTTCCTTTCAAACAGATACTATTTAAATCTGACATTAAAAGCTTTCTGATAATTTTCAAGATAACGGTCGATTGCCCTATCCATTTTTTTACTTGGAAATTTATCCATTAGTTCATCATATACAGACCACAATGCTGCAAGAACTTCTTCGTCAGCATTATCCATAAATTCAATTATATCATCTTCATCTTCTCCCAAGGCTTCAAGTCTTGGATTCCAGACTTCTTCTTCAAGCCATGGATAATTGTTATCAAGTTTTTTTCTTGCTTCTATAGTATCATAAAATTTTTCTTTATCTACCATTTAACTCAACTCCTTTACGGCTGTTTATCTGCATCTGGAAATATAGTTGTCGGATACCCGTCCTTATCAACATAAAACCCTATTCGGATTCCGTTATATTCACCAAATCTTTTTACATCCTTAGATTTAACAGTATTTGAAACATAAGTTCCGGCTTTTAGCACTTCATCATTACCCCAATCTTCCGGAAACCACGATTGACCTGAATGTAAACATTTACTTTCATCCTTATGCAATTCCACGTTACCAATTCTTACACCGTTATCATAAGTTTGGGTAATTGTGTATGCATAACCTTTGGATTCGAGCAAATCAATATTTGCCTGAGAATGCCCGCCGCCTTTCATCTTGCCGCCGTTTTTACCGCCCGGAGGTTTCTTTGGATTCTTCAGGTTAGTAAAATCCCCAACCGTCGAATGTCTCAAAGTTTTATCCGGTACTGTCATTATACCATCATTTTTTAGTTCAGTCAACGATTTAAATACTTTTCTAGGACCGTGTTTTGTATCGACTGTTTTGTAGAGTCTCTCAAGGTCAGCGTCATTCTGAATTACTCCGCTTTCAAACAACGCCCAACGTGAATCGGAACGGAAATACTTTTTTCTTTCTTCGACTGTTTTATTTTTAAGCCAGTCACATTTAATAGTATCCTCATTAATTCCAGCTCTTGCCTTATTACGTGCGTCAAGCTCTTTTTTCCATTCATCGCCCATTTCATCAATAGCCTGCTGCTGTAGCTTTTTGCG
>NZ_JAOQKH010000066.1:0-608 GCF_025567485.1 Porcipelethomonas ammoniilytica
TCGGAACGTTCTCATGGGGAAGAAATCGTATCGGCAAGCGTGCAGAGTATTGTTCACAGACTTGATAATTTTGATCCTGATGAATTTGATGTGATTATAGTTGACGAAGCGCACCATTCAGCCGCCGGAACGTACAGAAAAGTACTGGAGCATTTTACACCGCGTCAGGTAATCGGTTTTACCGCTACACCCAATAGAGCCGATAAAGCAAGATTAGACGATATATATGAGGAAATCGTATTCAAACGTGATTTAAAATGGGGAATAAAAAACGGATATCTTTGTGACATTGACTGCAAAAGAATTGATATCGGTTACGATTTATCGGCGGTACATACACGCTGCGGAGATTATGCGCCCGGAGAATTATCAGAAGTCATGAGCGGTACAGAGGACGCAATTGCAGAGGCTTACAGGGATATGGCAAAAGGCGCAACGCTGATATTTGCCGCAAGCGTAAGTCATGCTGAATCAATTGCTGAAAAAATCCACGATTCGGTCGTTATTACCGGAAAAACGAAAAATCGTGAAAATATCATTAATGCGTTTACCGAAAGAAAAATCCCTTGTCTTATAAACTGTATGGTTTTTACCGAGGGAACAGATAT
>NZ_JAOQKH010000066.1:657-1642 GCF_025567485.1 Porcipelethomonas ammoniilytica
CTTGTTGAAACGGTAATTATAGCGCGTCCTACTCAGTCGGACAGCTTATATACTCAGATGGTGGGACGGGGTTTAAGACTTCATCCGGATAAGGAAAAATTAACGCTGATCGATTGCGTTGGAATTACGGGAAAACGTTCCCTTTGCACAGCGCCGTCATTGTTAGGAATAGATATCAGCAATATTTCAAAAGCACAGCAGGATAAGCTTGAGGGAGATTTATTCGAACTGCCTGAAAAAATTGAACGTGCGGCAGATACACCGTCCAGCTGGATAAGAAATATTGAAATTGTAAATCTGTGGGCACGGGAACAGCAGTATAATTTACATGATATTAATTTCTTCCAGATGCCGGACGGACGTTTGATATGTAATCTTCCGGATAGAAAAAAGCTGATTATACCGTGTCCGGACGAACTAGGAAACGTGATCTATAATGGCAGCCGAACTGATATGCAAAGTGCAATTGATACGGTGTACACAGAATTAAATGAAAATTATTCCGATAGTGAATATATCTGGAATCTTGAAAAAGCCAAGCGTTGGGGACGTTATCCTGCGTCGGACAAGCAAAAAAATCTGATAAAAAGAAAATGCAGGAATGAGGAGATTGACTTTGACAGTCTTACTAAATTACAAGCGTCTCAGATATTAAACAGAGTAATGGGAGGTTGATTTTTATGACAGAAGCACAGCATCAGATAAATGTGATCAAATGGACTCAGCAGCCTGGTATACGGCGTAAATATCCGGAACTGAAATTACTGTATCACATTCCTAACGAGCGTAAATGCTCCCAGATACAAGGCAGACAGCTAAAATTACAGGGTGTTAAATCAGGTGTTCCCGACTTACATCTTCCCGTTGCGCGGGGCGAATATCTCAGTCTTTACATAGAGCTGAAAGCCGAAAAGGGGAAAGTCTCGGATAACCAAAATTGGTGGATCACTGAATTGCAGGAACAAGGTAATAAATGCGTTGTTTG
>NZ_JAOQKH010000067.1:0-1630 GCF_025567485.1 Porcipelethomonas ammoniilytica
ATACTTGGTGTTTTCCATGTGTTTCTCTCCTTTTTTTATTATTATACCATCTTTCGCTTTTTGCTGTCCACTTTTTTAGTATAGCACCAAGATAATTCGTACAAGGTTTACTGGACGATTGCAAATAATATTTATTCAACCTATTTCAATTCAAAGGACAAATTCGGAAGGAAGTCTAAAGAAGGTATATACGGCATTTACCGCAATTCAAACGGCAAAGAGGTTGAACTTTCTAAAAAAGAGGTGTACAATAAGGAATATAGTTATGTATCTAGCAGCCCGAACAGAACATCCGAATTGGTATCCGAGATAAAATATACAGGAGCATATAACAATACCATACGCTATGGATACGATAGGAACAAACGCATATCATCAGTACAGGTATGATGAAACAGGTCATCTTACAACAGAGGTAGATGTCACGACAGGCACGGGAAAAGATTTTGTATATGATGAAGGCGGAAATTTAGTTGAAATAAAACCTTTTGTTAGGGAAAATTACGGTGAATCTCAAACCCTTGTATATGGTGACTCAAAGTGGAAGGACTTACTCACTGCATACAACGGTAATGAGATAACCTATGATGAGATAGGAAATCCGCTGACTTATTACAACGGTACTGAGTTTAATTGGACAATGGGACAAAAACTCAAATCTGCGGGAAGGTCAGACGGAGTAAAGATAAAATATACTTATAACGCTAATGGGCTTAGAACGAGCAAGACAATAAACAATGTCAAGTTTGACTACTATTGGAATGACGGTCAATTATCGGCACAGACTTATGCAGGAAATACAATGTATTTCAGATATGACGGAGATACTCCGATAGGATTTGAATACAACAACAGTCAGTATTATTATGTAACCGATTTGCTTGGAAGTATTATAGCCGTGCTTGATGCAGAAGGAAAGACTGCTGCCGAGTATAGCTATGATGCATGGGGAAATTGTACGATTATAAACAACAAAAATGATATTGCCTATACAAATCCTTTGAGATATAGAGGATATTATTATGACAGCGATACAGGTTTGTATTGTATTCAGTCAAGATATTATGACAGCAATACAGGCAGATACATTAATGCAAATTCGGCTAATGCAGTTTTACAAGGCAAATTAAACTTATTTGAGTATGATACAAATCCAATGAAGTGTGTATCTCAGCAAACCACAGATTTATCAGGTATGGGTTCAGAAGGTAAAGTTAATAATTTATCTGATTATTATGATGTTTTGCGGCAAGGATCGTCAACTATTAGCCCACCTATTTTTTCCGAACATAATAAAACATATGATGCTTTGATTTTTTCATTAGATGAATTCATAGAAGGATCAGAAATGATTAAAAAAAGTTTAGAAAATTACTTTAAACGACTTTGTGGATTTGTGTTTAGGGTAGAAAGTGCTAATGAGTTTAAATCATATTGGAATTCAATCACATATGCAGATGTAATAGTACTCTTTAGTCATGCAGGACCTGACACTTTTTTTAATGATTTAAATTTACAAAATATAAGAAAATTAAAGAAAGTTAATTGTAAAGCTTTAATAATATTGGGTTGTGAGGCAGGACATTATAAGTACATTTGGGAAAACATAGCGTATGAATTTTCTAAAAAA
>NZ_JAOQKH010000068.1:0-1588 GCF_025567485.1 Porcipelethomonas ammoniilytica
ACGGCAGTTCCCAGGGTATCGCTCATGCGGAAACAATTGCCGGGATAAAGGAATCCCTGCAGCTTTCTGAAAATGCGGACGAGCTTGCGCAGGAATTTGAAGACGCCATAGACGGTCTGGGAGAAGTGGACTACTTCGGCTCACCGGAATCCGGCATCATGCTGATGAACGAAGCCGGAGAAGGCGGTATCAATTTTGCAGAGAATTTTACAGTTACAGGGTGTGTACAAAAGGGTGTTGTCAGCGGTCATACCGCTTCGGATGACACTCATATTTTTGTGCGTATTTTTAACGGAAACTGGGAGGAGATCAACAGTGTAGAAGTTGCTGACGGCAATTACTATACGGTTTCAGCAAGCGGTTCCGACATATATCATGTAAAGTTTGAGTGTGACGGCTATCTGCCATTTTACCTCAAAGATTTCGGCACAGGAAAATTTCAAGTGGGTTCAGGCGATTCACTGGACACCGTTACTCTCGTTCCCGGAGATACTACATGGAATGAGGATAACGCAAATCAGTGGAGCGATGATGTGATCAATGCTGCCGATTCAGCGTATGTTCAGAGCTGTCTTGGAGCGACCCGCGGTGACAGCGATTTCAATCCGAGTATGGACGCCGACGGCGATAATATCATAAGTCAGGCTGACCTTAATGCTTTCTGTGATTTTTATGATAGCCTTGACGACGATGAATATTATGAGCTTCCGCAGAGCGTTCAGGATCTTGATATCAATCTGGACGGAGTTATCAACGATACTGATTACGAGCTTTTAGAAGCTTCAGGCGCAAGCGAGGAAGAACTTGCTGCATTCAGAACAGAAGTTGAATCTGCAAGAACCGTAAATTCGTGGGTTTACATATACAACCATGAAATGACAGGAGACGTAATCGTAAATAAGGAAGATTACGAACAGGGACTTGCAAAAATAAATGCAGACGCTCAGAAAAGAGGACGTTCTGAAAATTATTTTGAATACATGGACAAGGACAACAACGGTACAATTGAAAATGCTGATGTTTCGTGGTTTACAGCAGCATATTCAGCTTCCGGAAATCTTGACTGGGATCATGCATTCAAAAGAAATCTGAAAGTACTTGCAAGCGGAGCATTCCCCTACAGCTTCAATCTTCACGATACAAATCTTGACCTGAACGGCTGTACCATAAGCGTTGCGGACTGTATGTCGTTCACAACCGATATGCCTCAGTTCTGGTCGGGCAACGGAGCAACTCTGGACATCAACGGCGGTAAGCTTTTAATTCAAAATAATCTTGTGTTCAGAACAGCTTCACCTGACGGCTGGGGCGGCAGCACAGGACAGCTGATGAACTTAAACGGCGGCGAGGTTTACATCGGTAACTGCTTCGACTTCGGTCAGGCAAACTGCTATGACACGATTCTGATGACAAATGCAGACGACAGGCTGTATGTTGGCGGCAACTGGACATACATAACTCTTCAGGACATGGAGGGCAAATGGACGGCAGGACAGATTCGTTTTGCGGGACCGACATGGGAAGTAAACGAATTATCTGGCGACAAGGCAATTTACTCTTCCGGAGAACATATCATAATTTTCGGCTA
>NZ_JAOQKH010000069.1:0-1486 GCF_025567485.1 Porcipelethomonas ammoniilytica
TTTTATAATCTTAATCGCATTCACTCGGCTATTAATTATTTGTCGCCCATTCATTTTGAAAAATCTTTACTTTCTTCTTAATTCTTTTCGCCTTTTTGTGTCCAGTTTATTGACTATGGTCCAATTCCCAAGAAGAGCTGAAAACTGTATCTGATGCTTAAAAAACGATTCATCGTTATCCTTAATGTTCCATCCCGTTCTCATATATGCCCTGTATACTTCTTCGGTAACTTCAACATTTTCATATTTACCGTTAGCTGTATTTCTAACGCTGATTATGTACTTGTTCATCTTTTCACCTCCGATCTGATAACTTTTTAATCAGACCGAAGGCTATGGATATTCGGCAATATAGCATTGCCACTTAAAAACAGGCATAAAAAAAGCTCCATCCCGCCTTTAAAGCGGAACAGAGTTATTTTAAAAAAATAAGGAGTTAACAATGCTTTAAAAGCTTGTTACTCCTTTTATTATATTGCTTTTTTTACTTGCTTTTTGTAGATTTGTGTTTCTTTTTAGTTTTTTATATATTTTAATCTTTATTCATTGATTCTTTCTTATTATTTTGAAGTTATATATAAAGAAGAGCAAAACTCGCTTAAAACAAGTTTTGCCCTAAAAATTATAATATAGTTATTTACTAGATAATTCAACTAATGCAAAATCATCCGCTGCATGATAAGTTGGAACACTCACAACTAAAGAATACGGAGTAATATAAAACTTATATCCCCCCCATTTTTCCTTAAAAGCTTTTAATAACATATCATCATCTTTAGAATTTATTAAATCCATTAATTGTTCATTTGTTGCTGTTGCAACCCCTTCCATCATAGGTATTGTTGTTGCTCTTTTTGCATTCTTTATATTTTTTATAAATTCTTCGTTTATATCTACAAAATCAGATAATTCAAGCTGTAAACCATTTGTGATATTAAATGTCATACTATACACACCATAATTAGGATGCATTCCCGTTTCTATATAACTAGTTCCCAATAGAACAAAACTAAAAATTTCATCTGTATGGAGTGTTACTTGACACTTCATTGTAGTTATCAATTGCAATTCAGGATAAAGTTTTTTAGAATTATAAACTAAATCTTTTAATACTGTATTTTTTATACTTTCATTAATTTTCCTTTCATTATTTCTATTCTGCAATCCATTTATTTGCGGAAATTCAATGTAAATATCATTTTATTTATAATCTGTGTATGTTGCAATCTCAAAATTATAACTTTCATCTCTAACAGTATTACCTTTCATTTTGTACTGAGTATCACTTAAACTTAATAATGTTAAACAAAGAAAATTAACAATAATTACAACAATTTTTTTCATTAAACGGCTCCTTCAAATGATATTTCTCTATATTTTTTTACAACTGCACCAGGGTAAGTCACATATGTTGCTTGACACGCAAAATGCAAAAAAGTGACAAGCAAAGTGCAAAACTTTTGACACGCAAAATGCAAAAAAGACC
>NZ_JAOQKH010000007.1:0-2651 GCF_025567485.1 Porcipelethomonas ammoniilytica
TTCCGAACATCAATGTTATCATTGCAGTTAATATAAAAGTTTTTAATTTTTTCATAAACAAACCCTCCATATATTTTCATCTCTTTATATATATTATATCATATATGTTTTGTTTTGTCAATATAAACCATACATTTTTTACCATTTATTTTCTGTACTTTATTATACTCTCTGCTGTTTCCTTTATCAGACGGTCACAAGGAAATTCCATTTCTTCATTAATATATTCTGAGCATTCATTTAATGTAAATTCCATTATATCAATCGGTGTTGCTTCTGGATCTTCTTCAGCTAAATATTCAAGATATACATCGTACCCTTCTATTTCATCTTTAATATAATGTGTCCACCTTTCCGAAAATCTTTCAATTGCAGACGATTCAACTTCCCTGTCCTTCCATTTTATAGTCTTGTACTTATCCATGTTAGCTTCATCTTCGGTTTTCTCTCGGTTAAAAGACACCATATCTTCAAGCATTTCTGATAAATATTCCTCTAAGGATAAATCCAGTTCGTATGCTTCCTGTTTCAGGATCGCTAATTTATCAGGATCAAATTCAAGCCAAAAACAATCTGTCATTATCTTTTTCCTTTCTTATTCGCCATTGGCGAATTTTCATTTTTACTCTTGACTTTTTATGATAATATGTTATAATTATAAATGAAAAAGGTGACTGCGATAAGCGGTTCTCCCAAAGATGTTTAGTGTAAAGAAACACCACCAATCTGTAGGAGGAAGGGCGGTGTTTCTTTTATTTAGAAACTATTTCTTGTTTTTATAAATATTATAAAACAAGGAGATAGCAGTTAGAATTACTAAAGTGTACTGAAACAGTCCATCATATGTAACCATAGCTATCACCTCCCTTACTGGGAGAAACCGCCTTTTCGTTTTCACGTTTATGCAATCACCTTATGATGATTATATCATAAACAGTCATATATTGTCAACCTTGGAAGTCTTTACAGACTTCTTTTTTATTCTTCAAGTATCGGAGGATTAAAATAATTTTCTAATGCTTTTTCAATTATCATCAATACTTTTTCCGGTTCAGTATCTTCATCAAAATACTTTAAATAGAATTCAGAAGGCAGCTTTAAAGACTTCATTTCTGATTTTTTTGCTTTATAGTCCCCTATAAGCAATTCCGTCATTTTGCTTTTTGATAATTTTTCGCAATTTTTATACGCTTCTCTTAGCTGTTTGGCTTTCCTGATATCAAGTTTTATAAGCATTCCGTTATCAGGACTTTTTATAATGCTGTATAAAAGCTTTTGTCCCTCTTCCGGAATATATGAAAGCTCCACTGCCGCTCTGACTGCAAGCTGCTTTGAATCTATCCACGGTTTAAGTTCCGGTATAAGCTTGTCAACTCTCAGCAGTCGTGCTACCGAATCCTTTTTCATACCGTATTCCTCTCCGGTTATATCAAGCTTGCTTTTGGATGGCTCATTACCGTCTAGCCTTTCTAATTCCTCATTTATGGCACGACTCTTTTCCTCGCTGAACATTTTTGAGTGCCGCATTGCCAGTACTGCCGCCTGTTCTGATATTTTCAAATCGTCAAATCCACGCTGTCTGAGATTTGTTTCTATCATGTACATCTCTGCTTCATCATCTGATAGACGTTCTTTGATCACTGCCGGAACTGTTTCAAGTCCTGCAAGTTTTGCTGCATTTGTACGGTTATGACCGGAGAGAATCTCATAATTCTCTCCATAAGGCTGTACTATTATAGGAATCAGTATACCGTTTTTCTTAACGCTTTCAATCATATCCTCCAGTCGTTCTCCGGAGTACAATTGAAATTTATGGTCATGATACGGTATAAGACTGCTTATCGGAATATTTTTTATCTGATTTTCCTGTGACATCATTGTGCCGATATCAAATGTTGCAAGCATCTTAACACCTCGTCATAATTTCTTCTGCAAGCGCCTTGTATTCTTCTCCAAGCTTGCTTTTGTTAAGGCATAAGCTTCTATTTCTTTCCGAACTGTTTGCGGCTTCTACAGATTTATGTATTGCAGTTTTATACAAAAGGTCTTTATAGTTTGTGTCAAGCATTGCAAGGGTATTTCTGCTCATTTTTGTATTTTCTGCCATTGTAGCAATTATTCCGGAAACTTCAAGACTTTTATTGATTGTTTCTTTAACCTGTTCACAAATGTTGATAAGACTTCCCAGTCCTTCATATGCAAACTTTTGTGTCTGAACCGGAATAATAACATTATCCGATGCAGTCAAGGCATTGACTAACAAAATTCCCAATGATGGCAGACAGTCTATAAGTACATAATCATAGTCGGTCAGATTTTCATTTGTAAGGATACGCTTCATAACTGTTTCTCTGGACAGTGCATTCATCAGGTAACTTTCAGCATTTGCAAGGTTGATATCTGAGGGAATATAACTGATTCTGTTTGCTTCTGATACTCTTACACAGCTTTCAAAATCTTCTTTACTGACTTTCATTCCCTTTGCAATACTCAGCATCATGTGACTGATCGTAGGATCACCGTCACCCTCAAATCCAAGATAGCTTGAAAGATTTGCTTGAGGATCGAGATCTATAAGCAAAACCTTAAACCCCTTTAACGCAAGCGCTGTACCCAGATTCAGCGTTGTGGTAGTTTTTCCTACCCCTCCT